>JAZNVK010000024.1:0-2497 GCA_045592805.1 Faecousia sp. | reverse complement strand
GCTTGCTCCCGCCGCCTCTGCTCCATCGGAGCAGGGGAAAAATCTTGCAACATTGCATGAATTCGCCTTAAAACGGTACAAATTTGTGATTTTCCGCCGCCGGCGGGAGCGAGCCCCCGCCCTACGGTGGTAATTGGTAGTGCAGCCAACAGTTCGTCAAATTTCTGTTTGACGGACGAAATAATCCTAATCCGTGCCGAAGGCACACCTCAGTTTTCAGTCCTTAGCTATTCGTTTTTAGTTGGCACAAAAAGCTCCCCCGTGGGGTGTTCCACGAAGGAGCTTTGGCTTGTTCTTTTATTCCTCTACCTGAATGCCGTTATCGGCAAAGGCCTACAGGAGGAGCTCCATGTGGGAGGGGATGGAGATGGGCCCGCCGCAGGCGGCGATGGCATTGGCCACGTCCTTCAGGCCGTTACCGGTGACCACGGAGACCACGGTGGCATCAGCAGGGATCTTGCCCTCTTCGCAGAGCTTCTTCAGGCCGGCAGCACCGGTGACACCGGCAGGCTCACCGAAGACACCGCAGGTACGGCCCAGCAGCTTCTGGGCGGCCATGATCTCTGCATCGGAGACATTGACCACCAGACCGTTGGACTCACGGATGGCCATGAGGGCCTTGGTTGCATTGCGGGGCACGCCCACGGCAATGGAGTCAGCCAGAGTGTTCTCCTCCATGGGATACCATTCCTCGTTATTGGCAATAGCACGGTTCAGGGGGCAGCATCCCTCTGCCTGGGCGGAGATCAGACGGGGCAGCTTGTCGATAAAGCCGATGGCGTACAGATCCTTCAGGCCCTTCCACAGGCCGGCGATGGTGCAGCCGTCACCTACGGAGATGGCGATATAGTCGGGAACCTCCCAGTTCAGCTGCTCCATGATCTCCAGGCCGACGGTCTTCTTGCCCTCGGAGAGGTAGGGGTTGATGGCGGCATTGCGGTTATACCAGCCCCACTTGTCAATGGCCTGCTTGGAGAGGTTGAAGGTCTCCTCATAGCTGCCCTGAACGGAAACCACGGTAGCACCGAAGGTCATCAGCTGAGCGACCTTGCCCTTGGGCGCACGGGAAGGAACGAAAATATAGGTCTTGATGCCGGCTGCAGCGGCGTTGCCTGCCAGAGAGGAGGCGGCATTGCCGGTGGAGGAGCAGGCGATGACCTTGGCACCGGCTTCTTTTGCCTTGGCAACGGCCATGGCAGAGGCTCTGTCCTTCAGAGAGGCGGTGGGATTCAGACCGTCGTCCTTTACATAGAGCTTCTTGATGCCCAGTTCCTTTGCCAGAACGTCTGCCTTATAGAGAGGCGACCAGCCCACTCGCAGAGGGGTATTCTCCGTGGTCTCCTCAATGGGCAACAGCTCACGGTAACGCCACATGGAGCGGTCATCACGAGCAGCTAATTTTTCCTTGGTCAGGGTGGTCTTGATATAGTCGTAGTCGTAAATAATATCCAGAATACCGCCGCAGGAGCAGTTGGTCAGGTTGGCGGTTGCCTCGTATTCCTTGCCGCACTTGACGCAGCGGCCGCAGATAACATTTCTCATAGCTTTCTCCTTCCGTTTCTGATAAAAATGGGGAGGGTGTTGCCCTCCCCATGCAGTTTTACATCAAAGTGCCTTCAGCAGGCCGGTGGCCTCGTTGAATTCATTGATCAGTTCGTCCATTTCGGTGACCTGTGCATGGACAGCGTCCCAGGTACCCTTGGTATCGTACCACAGAGCGTTCAGGTCTTCCACATTGCGAGCCTGCTGCTCAACCCAAGTGTAGTACTTCAGGTTATGTACACGCTTGCGCTCGGCATAGGTCAGCTCCAGCAGATTGTCGGTCTTCAGGCCGAGAATGTGCAGGTGATGGTCAATGGCAGCCTCACGGTCATTGTATGCGCCGTGGTTCTCGTCCAGCTCGGTGATACGGCTCTGGTACATGGCAGCGGAGTCGGTGAGGACGGTGAGGATCACGTCGTTCTCGGTGAACTCGTAGTACTTGGCCATCTTGATGCAGCACAGAACATTGGCAATGCCGGAAATACCCAGCCAGCTCAGCTTCTCGATGAGCTCGTCGCACAGACCCAGCTCTTCCTTCAGATACTTCTTGCCTTCGGGCTTGTTGAAGAGGCGGAGCAGTCTCTGGGAGTCTTCGTCGTCAATGGCAATGGCCATGTCGGTGTTCTTCACATTGTGGATCCAGGGGATATGCTTATCGCCGATACCCACAATGCGGTGGCCGCCGAAGCCGTTGTTGACGATGGTGGGGCACTGCAGTGCTTCACCGACACCGACCTTGACGGTGGGATAGTGATCCTTCAGGTAGTCGCCTGCGGACATGGTGCCTGCAGAGCCGGAGGTAAAGGCGCAGCCGGCCAGGCGGTCTCCCTCACGGCGGATGCTCTCATAGACCGTAGCCAGAGCTTCGCCGGTGATGTTATAGTGCCACAGGGGGTTGCCCATCTCTTCAAACTGGTTGAAGATCATGACGTCTTCACGCTGACGCAGTTCCCAG
>JAZNVK010000023.1:0-4633 GCA_045592805.1 Faecousia sp. | reverse complement strand
CCGGATCAATATCAACAAGCCGTATCATAAACAACCTCCTGCCCAAATCAGCCCCCGCCGCTGGAAATAAAAAGAGTCAAATCGATGTTTATCGAACAGTTGAGAAAACGGTTTGTATCATGTAACATATTCGCGCAGCGGAGCAAAGTTGCAAGTTTGTACCGTAGTATCGATAAATGGTACTGTTTGAAGGCTGCTCCACGGGCGCACACATGGGTGCGCCCCTACGAGGTTCGATGAGGGTTCTTCTGAAACCCACAGTGCCACGGGCGATTGATAATCGCCCCTACGCATTCTGACGGTAGTGCGGTAGGTTTCGGCGTGCCCGGTGGTCACGCCCTACGGTGCTGATTGGGAATGTGTCAAACAGTTTGACAAATTCCTGTTTGACTTACTGCAAACAGGCTGTATTTTGCCTTAATGGACATTTTTATGTTCCTTTGTCCTAAATACGTGCGGCTTACATAATTATATTATGGTAAATTCATGAGGCGGCGGCAGTTACTTGGCCTGTCTGCTGAAATTTTAAGGAAGCTCTGCCTTCCGTGAGCCTGCCTGAAAAATATTTTCGTAAAAGCCCTTGACAGGGCATTTCCTTTGTGATATATTTATTCCATCAAGAGGGAGTAGTTGCACTGCTTCGCTGCAGTGGTGCTTCCGCCAACAGTACGATCGTTCCGATCTGGCGGGGGCAGATCTTCTCACAAAAGATTCAACAAGACTTTTCATTCGCTGCAGCGGGTGAAGGGTCTTTTTGCTTTTTCTTGATGCGTACGCAAGTCGTTTATTCCCGTGAAAATATTTAGAAAAGGAGAAATCATTATGCCCAACATTTTCACCAATCCTGCGGTTTTGATCCCTGTGATCGCCGGCGTGCTTCTCATCATTCTGTTGATTGCCGGTTATCTGAAAGCGCCCCCCGACACCGCCTACATCATCTCCGGTCTGGGCAAGCGCCGTATCCTCATCGGTAAGGCCGGTTGGCGTGTTCCCTTCTTTGAACGTGTGGATAAGATCTCCCTGCGCGTCATGCAGGTGGACGTGAAGACCTCCGAAGCCGTTCCCACCAATGAGTTCATCAACGTCAGCGTGGACGGTGTTGCCAACGTGAAGGTCTCCTCCGATCCCGAGCTGCTGCTCCGTGCCTCTGAAGCCCTTCTGGGCATGAGCCGCCAGGAGCTGATCTCTCTGGTCACCCAGGTGCTGGAGGGTAATATGCGTGAGATCGTTGGCTCTGTGGGTCTGAAGGAAATGGTGCAGGATCGCCAGGGTGTTGCCAAGAAGATCACCGAGAATGTGGTGCCCGATATGCAGAAGCTGGGCATCGAAGTGGTCAACTTCAACATCCAGAGCTTCCGTGATAATGCCGGTACCATTGAGAACATGGGTATTGACAACGTGGAGCAGATCCGCAAGAATGCCCAGATCGCCAAGGCCAATGCCCAGCGTGACATCGCCATTGCCACTGCCGAGGCACAGCAGCAGGCCAACGCCATCCGTGTGGAGGCCGACAAGAAGATCGCTGAGCAGAACGCCGACCTTCTGGTGCAGCAGGCCCAGATGAAGGTGGTAGCCGACACCAAGAAGGCCGATGCCGACGCCGCCTATTCCATCCAGCAGGAGACCCAGCGTAAGACCATCGAAATCAGCCGTGCCAATGCGGACATTGCCCGCCGTGAAAAGGAAGCCGAGCTCATGGAGAAGGAAATTGCCCTCCAGGAGCGCAAGCTGGATGCGGAGATCCGCAAGCAGGCCGATGCCATGAAGTACAAGGCCGAGAAGGAGGCCGAGGCCGACCTGATCCGCCGTCAGAGAGACGCGGAGGCCAAGAAGTACGAGGCCATCCAGGAGGCAGAGGCAAAGAAGGCGGAAGCCGAGGCACTGCGCTTTGCCATGGAGCAGGAGGCGGAAGGTATCCGCGCCCGTGGCCTGGCCGAAGCCGAAGCCATCGAGAAAAAGGCCGAAGCCCAGAAGAAGATGGGCGAAGCCTCCATTCTGGAGATGTACTTAAATGCCCTGCCCGAGGTGGTCAAGGGTGCAGCCGCTCCCCTGGCACAGACCGAAAAGATCGTCATGTACGGCGACGGCAACTCTACCCGTCTGATCAAGGACATCATGGGCAGCGCCAACCAGGTGGTGGACGGCCTGAAGGAGTCCACCGGCATCGATCTGCAGGCGCTGGTGGCCGGTTTTGCCGGCGGCAAGATCGCCCAGCAGCCCGAAGAGTAAGACCCAAAAAACTACCCGAATTTTTCGGGTAGTTTTTTTATGCCTGCACGGAACAGCGCCTTTGGGCTTTCCTGTCTTGACGGCGGTAGCGCTGTATATTATAATAAGGTATCTGTTTTACAAGAAGGTGTCCCATTTGACAATTATTCTCCTGCTGCTTCTGACGGTGGTGGGCGGTCTGGCGGTTTATTACTACCGTTTTATCCGCAGGAGCTTCCTGGCGCTGGGGGCTACGGTCTCCCTGTGGCGCAACCGCCTGATCATCGCACTGCTGACCGCGGCGCTGCTGGGCAGCTGTTATGTTTTCCCGGTGATGATCCTGGCGCTGCTGCACCTGCTGCTGTGCAACGAGCTCTGCCGTCTGATTCATTGGCTGCTGAGAAAGCTGGCAAAAAAAGAGTCGAAATTCCGCTTAACACTCCACCGCAGCGGCGCTGTGCCGGTGCTTCTGACGGCTGCGATCCTGCTCTTTGGCAACTATAATATGCACCATGTGGTACAGACCGACTACCGCCTCACCTCTCCCAAGCTGGAGCAGGCGTATCGGGTGGCGCTGCTGTCGGATCTGCACTACGGTGTGTCCCTGGACGGTCAAGAGCTGGAGGCTCTGTGTCGGGAGATTTCGGCGCAGGAGCCGGATGTGGTGATCCTCTGCGGCGATCTGGTGGATAACAATACCACCTACGGCCAAATGGAGGAGCTGTTTCGTACGCTGGGAACCATAGAGAGCACCTGCGGCACTTACTATGTCTACGGCAACCATGACCGTCCCTTCTACGGTCTGGAAAGTGCCTTTGACGATGCGGACCTGCGGCACCATATGTCGGCGGCAGGCATTACGGTGCTGCAGGATACGGTTTTGCCTCTGGCGGAGGATCTGACCCTCGTGGGCAGAGAGGATCGCAGCCGGGACGGACGGGAAGAACTTTCCGATCTCCTGTCCCGGGCCGATCCGGACAGCTTCCTTCTGGTGCTGGATCACCAGCCCTGTGAATACGGGGAAAATGCCGCTCTGGGTACGGATCTGCTGCTCTCCGGTCATACCCACGGCGGTCAGATCTGGCCTGCCAATCTGTTTGACAAGCTGCTGCATTTCAACGATGCCAACTACGGTATCACCGTTCTGGACGAGAACCGCCATGCCCTGGTCACCTCCGGCATCGCCGGCTGGCTCTGGCCCATCAAAACCTCCGCCCCCGCCGAGTACGTCATTATCGACCTGCAGCCGCTGACCTGAGGGGGGATGGCAGCTTTTGGCTGCATGATTTGCCCTGACGGGCATGAATTGGGGGCATTCGCCCCATGAATTGCCTCCGGCATGAATTGCCCTGACGGGCATGAATTGCAGCTTGCGCTGCATGAATTGCGCTGCGGCGCATGGGAAGGCAATTCAATTCATGGAGCACAGCGAGAAATCATGCTGCAAAGCAGCAATTCATGACCCAAAGGGTCAATTCATCAAAGCCTCGCCAATCACCACCGCAGCACCAATCAATTCCGTAGGGGCGCACCTGCGTGTGCGCCCGTGGCACCGCCGACAGGCAATGCACCTACAGCTACCCGAGAAATTTACCATAATATAATTATGTAAACCGCGCACATTTAGCACAAAGGAACTTAAAAATGTCCATTAAGGCAAAATACATCCTGTTCGCAGTAAGTCAAACAGAAATTTGTCGGTCTGTTTAGGAACTAACAACTAAGAGCTAAGGACTAAAAACTGAGGTGAGCCTTCGGCACGGATTTGGAATATTTAGTCCGTCAAACAGAAATTTGTCGAACAGTTTGACACATTCCCAATCAGCACCGTAGGGCGTGACCACCGGGCGCGCCGAGACCTGCCGCACTACCGTCAGGATGCGTAGGGGCAGGATACATCCTGCCCGTGGCATCACCGACAGGCAATGCGCCTACGGCTACTCCGCAACTTTACCATAATATAATTATGTAAACCGCGCACATTTAGCACAAAGGAACTTAAAAATGTCGATTAAGGCAAAATACATCCTGTTTGCAGTAAGTCAAACAGAAATTTGTCGGTCTGTTTAGGAACTAACAGCTAAGAGCTAAGGACTAAAAACTGAGGTGTGCCTTCGGCACGGATTTGGAATATTTAGTCCGTCAAACAGAAATTTGTCGAACAGTTTGGCGCAACCAAAGGCTCCCGTATTAGGAGGATTTTCAGGCTATGAATCAGGTATCAAATACGCAATGTCATTGCGAGGTCACTTGTGGCCGTGGCTGCGCAGCTGTCAGCGACGAAGGAGCGCTACAGATGCGGCGTACCCCCTTGCGGGTGCAATCCGTATCCTTAAAACCCTCCGTTTTATACCAAATTCCCATATAATCGAAACATTTAGGGGAACGGATTCCCACGTCGGGCTTACGCCCTCCTCGGAATGAC
>JAZNVK010000022.1:0-4567 GCA_045592805.1 Faecousia sp. | reverse complement strand
ACGGATGAGGTGGTGTGCGACAGCACGGATTCGCCGAAACCCTTGATATTTATACATTTTTGCCTACTGCACACCTCATCAGTCGCCTACGGCGACAGCTTCTCCTCAAGGAGAAGCCTTTGGTGCAACGCAGTTTTTCAGGAGTGCAAACAGTTCGATAAACATCTTTTTGACTCTATTTCAATTCGATGGACGGAGCCCATACCTCCGTGATTCATGATGATTCGTTCGTGATTCGTTCCTAAGCTAAATCGGTCTTTACAGCCGTAGCATACTGTTGTTTACCTTTCTCCTGAAAAATCAAAATCGGAAGTGCTCCATCCTATGGGAGAACTTCCGATTTTATATTTTCTGCCTGGGATAGGGCGCTCTCTCATGGGTCAGCCCCAGAATATAGTCCACAGAGGTGCCATACAGCCCGGCCAGCCGGATCAGAATATCCGAGGGAACATCCCGAAGCCCCCGTTCATACCGGGAGTACTGTGGCTGCTTCATGCCCAGAAACTCAGCCACCTGCTGCTGCGAAAGATCCCCATCCTCCCGAAGATCCCGCAACCGGGGATAGTAATTTAACATAAAATCCTCCTGCATTTTTCTTCTTGACATTTTATCACCGTATGGTTATATTTATGATATACTATAACCATACGGTTATAAAAGAGAGGAGAATGCAACATGAGTAAACGAATTCTTTCATTCCTGCTTGCAGTTGTTTTGTTGTTAAGTGCTATTCCCCTTGTATCATTTACGGCAAATGCCTATGCCGACACCTATCCGCTCCCTACCCTGACGGGAGATCAGGCAGTGGACACGGTTAATATTGCACTGTCGCAGTTGGGCTACGCAGAGGATAGCTCCGGTGGAACAGCCTATGGAGCGTGGTGGACAAGTTTCACTAACTGGGGTGTCGACTATACTAACTTGGCATGGTGCGCCATGTTCGCTTGCTGGTGTGCCAACCAAGCCGGTGCAGGCTACAATGTGGCCTATGATAAGAACGGCGCACAGGTGACAAGTCTTCTCAGCTGGCTTAAGAATAACGCAACTGCGGATACTTCTTTTTCAACAACGCCCGTAGCCGGAGATTTCATTTTCTTTGAGAACGGTTCCAGCCATCATGTGGCGATTGTGATCGAGTACGATTCTTCTACGAACAAGGTGACTTTTGTTGGTGGAAATCAGAGCAACAAAGTAACCAAATCCACAGTAACCTGGTCAAGCTCTGCGAAATGGGGAAGCCAGTATGTTGTAGGCTATGGTAGACCGAACTACAGCAGAACTACTCCGGAAAAGTCTGTCTATTTCGGCATTGATGTCAGTCATCATCAGGGGACAATCAATTGGGATACTGTAAAACCGCAGATCGATTTCGCCATCCTCCGCTGCGGCTACGGTAGTGATATGACCTCCCAGGATGACAGACAATGGAAAGCCAATGCGGATGCCTGTACTCGTTTGGGGATTCCTTTCGGTGTATACATATACTCCTATGCCACAACAGATGCGCAGGCACTCAGCGAAGCGGAGCATGTTCTTCGCCTTGTGCAAGGATACGACCCCACGCTTCCAATTTATTTAGATTTAGAGGATAGCTCGATTTTGAATAGCTGCTCCAAGGCAGATATACTCCGCCATACGCAGATCTTCTGCGATAAGATTGAGTCGGCAGGATATGAGGTAGGCGTTTATGCCAACTATAATTGGTGGACGAATTACCTGACCGCTTCAGAATACGATAATTGGGATCGCTGGATCGCCCGTTATGCCAGCGCTACCGGCTACTCCAAGCACTATTCCACCTGGCAATATACCTCCTCCGGCTCCATCGATGGCATTAGTGGTAATGTAGATCTGAATTACCGCTACGAACCGATTTCGGGGGGAAGCGGATTAACCCCCGGGATTACATACTACACATTAAAGTTTAATGCTGGAGGAGGTACTGTATCTCCAAGCAGTATGGTTGTTGCACATGGATGCAAGCCAACGGTATTGCCTACACCGACTTGGGCGAAACACGATTTTGACGGTTGGTATACTTCACCGGATGGAGGAACAAGAATCACAACAGATTCGACAATATTGTCCGATATGACACTGTATGCGCATTGGACAGAAGTAACATATTATACATTGAGTTTTGATCCAAACGGCGGTACAGTCTCTCCGACAAGTATGGTAGTTGCTCATGGGTGTAAGCCAACCACACTCCCAACGCCGGTACAGGAAGACAATACATTTTTAGGATGGTATACGGAATTAATCGGCGGAACAGAGGTAAATACTGATACTCCGATTATGCAGAGCATGAAGTTGTATGCGAGATGGAAAATCGTTGAGTATCCTGTTCCGGGCGGATATATATACTTTGACCGAACATCAAGATCTATTGTTGATTGTAGTTCCAATGCAACATACGCAAATATTCCGGATGAAATTGAAGGCGTACCAGTTGAGATAATTGGAGAATCAGCATTTTGGGGGTGTAAGATTACAGGTGTATTTATCCCGGAAACAGTTCTGAAAATTGAAAAGCAGGGATTTGGTAATTGCCAGAATTTGGTTGAAGTGTCGCTTTCTGAAGGTTTACTTGAAATTGGTGAAAATGCGTTTTATTCTTGTAAGTCACTGCCCTTTGTCTATTTACCTGCTTCAGTTAATAGCATAGGGTATGGAGTATTTTGGGGATGTAGGAATTTGGAAATGATTGAGGTTGATTCCCAGAATGCTGGCTTCTCCTCGACCGACGGTGTGCTGTTCAACAAAGCTGCGACTGTAATTCACAGTTATCCAAATGGAAAACAAGATAGTGCATATAACATTCCGTACGGTGTTGTTGAGATACTGCCCAGTGCTTTTAGAGAAAGTGTTAATCTTCAAGAGGTGTATTTTCCTGAAACGATAGATACAATTGAATCGTATGCATTTTTGTTCTGTGATGCGATGTCAGCGGCATATTTTTATGGTGATGCACCGTCTGATGTTGGTAGCGAGGTATTTAAGAATGAGGCACCGGAGTTCGTAGTATACTATATCTCCGACAAGAACGGATGGACAACACCAACGTGGAACGGATATCAAACGAGAACGTGGAGACCGGTACACATTTGCAATTATTCCTGCGTGGTCAAAGATCCAACTTGCACACAACAAGGATATACAGTATACACCTGCTCCGAATGCGGCGACAGCTATAAAGCGGACTATGTTCCTGCATTAGACCATGCTGAGGGAGAATGGATCATTGATCGCAACCCGACTTGTACAGCATCCGGCAGTAAGCACACGGAATGTACCCGCTGTGGCGAACAACTGCATAGTGAGATCATCCCTTCTACCGGCCATACGGAAAGTGCATGGATTACGGATAAAAATGCTTCCTGTACGACAAGTGGCTCTCAACATACAGAGTGTCTTACTTGTGGAATAGTGTTGCAGGTTTTGGCGATCCCTGCCACCGGCCACAGCTGGGACAATGGCGTAGTAACCACGCCTCCTACCGAAGAAGCAGAGGGCGTAAAGACCTACACCTGTACCGCTTGCGGCGCTACCAAGACCGAGGCGATTCCCGTTCTCGATCACAGCCACTCCTATGCATACCAGGTAGTCGCTCCCACCTGCACTGAGCAGGGCTACACCCTCTACACCTGTTCTTGCGGCGACAGCTTTAAGGAGAATTTCGTGGATGCCCTGGGCCACAATGCCACCGATTGGATCGTAGACCTGGCACCCACCTGCACCGTAGCCGGCAGTATGCATACCGAGTGTACCCGCTGCGGCGCATTGCTCCAGACCTCTGCCATTCAGCCCTCCGGCCACACAGAGAGCGACTGGATCATCGACAAGGAAGCTACCTGCACCGAGGGCGGCGCTAAGCATAAGGAATGCACCGTCTGTAAGCTCCGTCTGCAGACCGAGTCCATCCCCGCTCTGGGGCATGACTACCGTGAGGGTATTTGTACTCGTTGCGGCGCAGAAGATCCTAACTGGACGGAGCCGGAAGATCCCTTTGTCAACCCCTTCATTGATGTAAAGGAAAACGACTACTTCTATGATCCTGTCCTCTGGGCGGTGCAGAAGGGCATCACCAACGGCACTACCCCCACCACCTTTAGCCCCTATGATCCCTGTACCCGTGGGCAGATCGTCACCTTCCTGTGGCGTGCCTTCGGTTCTCCCGAGCCTGAGAAGGACGAGAACCCCTTCACCGATGTACCTGAGAATATGTATTACTACAAGGCCATTCTCTGGGCGGTGGAGCAGGGGATCACCACCGGCACTTCCGCAACCACCTTCTCCCCGGAGGCTACCTGCACCCGTGGTCAGGTTGCCACCTTCCTGTGGAGAGCCTGCGGCAAGCCTGCTCCCAAGGGGAATGAGAACCCCTTCAGCGATGTACCCCAGACCGTCTACTACTACCAGCCCATTCTCTGGGCCGTAGAGAACGGCATCACCAACGGCACCGGCGGCGGCAAGTTCTCTCCCGAGGACAGCTGCACCAGAGGCCAGATCGTCACCTTCCTCTACCGAGCCTTAGCAGAATAAGGAACCACCCGCCTCTGTCACC
>JAZNVK010000021.1:0-20748 GCA_045592805.1 Faecousia sp. | reverse complement strand
GCATTGGCGATCTCGTAATAGCCGCCGTTCTCGTTGTAGGTGGCTTGCTCATAGCCGCCGCAGTTGGTGCAGAAACCCTGGACAAATTCGTCGTGGTCGGAGCAGGTAATGGTCAGGGTTGCGGGATAGGCCCACACATTGTAATTCTCCGTCACGTCCTTGCCCTCTGCGTCGACAATCTTCACAGAGCCCTCCTCCACAGAGATGGAGGCGTATTTTGTGGAGCCTGCATTCAGTTCGGCAACCAGCTTGATGGATGCAATGCTGTGTCCCTCAAGAAGGGCAAAGTCGCCGTCGATCTCCCATCCGCTCTGATCCAGCTCCTCCAGAGAGGCTGCCTGCTGGTCTAAAAGATCGATGGTAATGCTCTTTTGATAGATAGAGACGGTGCTTTCGTAGTTGCCCCAGATATTATATACGGGAATGGTTGCTTCGGAAACGACGGTGTAGTTTTGCGCATCCTCGCCGGTCAGGGACAGCCCCTTCACCGTAACCGTATCATACGTGCCTGCATTGGGGGATTCCACCTCTGCGGAGGTGAAGAGAATTTCAATGCTGTCACCGTCAAAAATACCCTCAGCCTTGATGCCGCCGTAGCCGTAATACGGGTCGATCTCGACATAAGGCGTGCCGTCGTAATCCCTGCCTTCTGCGTCAGCACCGATCAGGGTGACAGGAGCGGGGGCAACGGTCATGATCCTCTCTACAGAAGCCTCGCCCACGCTGAGTCTGACAATGTAAGTACCTGCCTCCACAGGGGCAGATTCCAAAAGCTCAGGCTCTGCCTGGGAATCTTCACTGTAGCGGAAATATTGGATCAGAACGCTCAGATTGGGGTTGGTATAATCGCCGCCATAATGCGCCTCGTGACCGTTCTTGTTATAAACCGGCGCTTCGGGCAGCTCGGGATAGAGAGAAGCGGTATAGGAGCAGAGCTTACAGGACTCGGTAATGCTGTCCCCTGCTGCGGTATAGAAATAGGTATGCGCCTCTGCAAATTCAGCACCGCAGGGAGCGCAGTTGCCGGTGTGGTTGCCTCCGTTGTCGGAGTAGCTGCAGTCGATATTCAGGGACGGATAATAGGGAGAGACCCTTGTGCAGAAATGCCAGCCCTTGTATCGCTCATCATTCTGCTCTGCCACCCATGCCTTCAGCAGATCGATCAGCGCTCCTGCCTCGCCGGAGGCAGCACCCACCTGCTCCTCGTTGACGGTGGAAACCAGAGCTTCCTTCTCTGCTGTGTCTGAACCGACTCCGGCATTGGCGCTGCCTGCAAGATAGTAGCAGTTTGTCACATCGCTGTAATATATGTTTTTCCCGATCAGTTCGCCGGCATAGGTTTCTCCGCTTACCGCTCCAATGCTGTAGCAGTTTGCAATGGCTCCATAATTCACGCCGACAATACCGCCCACCGACTCAGTGCCGATGACGGTACCGACGTTGTAGCAGTTGTTTATCACAGCGCTCACGTCAAACAAACGGCCGGCAACACCGCCGATCCAGCGGTTACCGCTGATCTTGCCTGCGTTATAGCAATTGATCATCATACTGCCATCGGAGAGGATACCAGCAATACCGCCGGCGCCGGACTCGCCGTAAGGAGTCATGCCCGTGGCATTCACTGTACCGGTGTTGTAACAGTTCTGTATCGTGGTATAATTCACTTCCCCGGCAATACCGCCAACTTCAAACTGTGCCGAGATCCAGGAATCCACTACGCCAACATTTTTAATTGTGGATGTAATTAAAGGGTCAAATACGCCAACAGAGCCAAATAAGCCGACGTATCTGACGGAGCTGTCATTGAAATACAGACCGCTGACCGTGTGGTTCCCACCATCGAAATTGCCGATATATCTGCTGCTGTCTCTATGACCAATGGGTGTCCAGACTCTGAAATTGGAACCGTCGCCGTTCAGATCGCCGTTTTCGTCCAGCACATTCTCGTTGACCACGATATCGGCGGTCAGCCTGCCGTTGATGGCGTTGTTGCCGCCGTTGACCTGCTGCGCAAACCAGTAGAGGTTGCCCGCATTGGCGATCTCGTAATAGCCGTCACCGTCAGAATCCACCGCAGGCTCAAACTCACTGCACCGGAGGTAGGGACACAGGCCGTTGACCAGAGGAATGCTGCTGTCGTGGTTTGCGGGATTCGCTTCCCCATAAGCTTCTCCGCAGGTCTTACAGATGGCGGGGCCGCTGCATTTGGCCTCCTGATTTTCGGCGGGACTGTGGCCGGCCGACAAATACAGAGTACCGCAGCATTTGCGGTATCTGCCGTGGCGGTCGTCGTCAATATATTGGATGTAAGTCTCGTCGGAAGCATGGTTCTTGGGATTCGTCTCGCCGTAGCTGCTCTGGCAAACCTCGCAGAAGGCAAGCTCTATGCAGGTGGCTTTTCCGCTGCAGGACTCACTTTCGCCCTCGATCTTCAGAGGGCAATCAGAGGGACAGCCGTAATAGTGCGTTCCGTTGCCCTTGGAGTGATAGCCCTGATGAGCGACAGTATACAGCTCAAGCCGGGAGGCACCACTGGAGATATAAGGGTTCAATGTCATCTCACTGCTAAAATTTGTGCGGGAGTAGTAATCTCCGGAGACGGTAGTAGAATAATTGGAATTACGCAGACCGTCATAGGAAACTTCCTCAGTCGCGCTGATCGACCGGATGAGAACATGAGATTTGCCGCTGATCGTGGTGTTCCCCTGAAGGGCATAGACATAATTCTCTCCCGTCAATCCATCCATGATCACATGGCTGTCAGAGATCTCTATGGTATCGGCGCGGAGGCCATAAAGCCAAGTATCACTATAGACTTTTTCTCCCAGGTAGACCGTGCTTCCGTTGTAAATACCGATCGTTTGGGTAGCAGAACCACCCATGCCACTGCTGCCGGAGCCCAGGCAGTTTACAACCGCTGCCTCTGTCTGGCCCACCAGGATGTGAGCGGCTGAGATATCTTGCGCTGAAACGGTGGGGGTAACATTACCGCAGACATTCAATGTAATGCCGTTGATTTTGACGATACCATGTGCAAAAATACCGGCGATGCCCCGATAGGGACTGCTGCTGACATTGACAGTGCCCTTGCCGCTGAAGGCAAGTACATCGGTATCGGAAGAGGAGAGAATTCCGGCGTATCTGCTTTCAGTGCCGATGGTGACAGTAGAACCCTCCTCAACGTAAAAATTAAGGGTGCAGCCGGACAGGGAAATACCTTCTTTGTAACCGGTGATAGTAACATTGCCGCTGGCATGGACATTCAGCATGCCTTCGCAGTAGATGCCGTTTGACCGATAATCCGCCATTCCCCCGGAGCAGCGGATGTTTACACCGTCCGTGAGGAACAAGGTGGCGGTGGCTACATCGTAGCGCCAGCCCTCACCGGAGGTGACAGCGCCGACTGTGTACTCCCGCACTACCTCAACGCCGCCCACATATAAGTATCGGGGCTGAGCTGCCTCCGCAGCCGTGGCAGAAACGGGAACTGCCGACAGCAGCAGACATAGAGCGAGCAAAATACCGATGAATCTTTTCATGGTGATTTCCTCCTGTCATTCATAGAGTAAGAACAAAATACGCCCTTTGTTCTTTGATGCACATTATATCATATTGTAAAAAATGGCACAACAAATTTTTCCGAAAATTCTGATCCCACATACTTCTTTTTGCCAATCCTTTTCAAGTGGAATAGACAGCGAAAAAAATCTGTGCTATACTTAAAAAAAGAATCACGCTCAGGAGGACAGACTATGGCCTGCATTTACTGTAAGAACGGAAATTCAAAACGTGTATATCCCGATATTCCCAACACTCGCCGCTGCAATATCTGCGGCAGCATCTATTCCTACGATGACACCGGTGTGACCGATCTGGTCTACGGCAGCAGCTGGAAGGAGCGCTGTGCGGCCCGCTATGCCATCACCGACCGTTATCTGATGCTCCACGTGAACCGGGGTGCAGAGAAGCCCCGCGGCGGCTTGCTGGGTGTTTTTGTAGCGGCTGCGGTGCAGATGGCACGGGACGACGAGACCCGCTACGGCTACTATGCCCTCTCCGAGCTGCGCCATGTGGTCTACCCCTTCCGTGCCGATAAGATCAAAGGGGATGTAGGCATCCGCTTTGTGTTCCGTGACGGCAGCGATTTTATCCTGAAAAGAGGCTATGGCCATTGGACCGGCGTCTGCGCCTTCCTGAAGGAGGCGGGGGTGGAGATCGTAGACGGAAGTGACCGCCACTTCGGTGATCGCTATTGCCAGAAGCCCTTTATTAACAAGGACACCGCCGACCTCCGTGTCTGCGCACCTGCCGCCAAGGAGATCCAAATGATGGAGGGCAATCTGGCCGTTCCCCTGATCGGCGGAGCCGAGGCGGAGCAGATGCCTGTAAAAACCGTCCCCATGCTTCAGACCGTTTATGACCTCAGTCTTCCGGTGGGCGCCCTTGACAACATAAAGAGCAAGGGTCTGATTCTGCTGAAGGATCTGCTGGCCAAGAGCGTGCCGGAGCTGCGTGCCATGGGCATAAAGGAGGCAACGCTGCTGCAGCTGTCCACCGCACGGGAGAAATTCGGCCTGATCCAGGGCGAGGGCTTTGCCCAGCTGCGCAAACCGCCCCATATTCCCGTGGAAGAGCGTCCGGCAGAACCCACTGCCCCCGAACCCATGCCCGTAAAGGAAGCGCCTCAGCCCACGGCAGAGGCTGCCCCGGCGGAGGAAGCCCCTGCAGCGCCCCGTCGGGATCGGAAATTCAAATTCTGCCACTGCTGCGGAGAGAAGCTGGAGCCCGAAGATGCCTTCTGCCCCGAATGTGGCACAAAACAGCGCCGCTGAACTATAATGCAAACAGGCTGCCCGGAGGCAGCCTGTTTGCGTTATTTTATCTTATTTCTTCTCTACCAGCTTGCAGAAGAGGTCGATCTGGTCAGCGATGGTTTGCAGGGCACCTCGCCAGAATTCCCTGTCGGTCAGGTCGATGCCGGCCACCTTCGCGGTGTCCTCGGCCGTTGCCACGGAGGTGGTGTGCAGCAGTTCCTTGTACTTTGGCACGAAGGAAGCGCCCTCCTGCTCGTAACGGGCGTACAGGCCACGGGCGAACAGACCGCCGAAGGCATAGGGGAAGTTATAGAAGGTGGGGCCGTAATAATGGCTCTTGCAGATCCACATATAGGGGTGCAGGCAGCTGTGATCCAGGCCGTCGCCGTAGGACTGCTTTTGCGCCTGAAGCATATAGTCGCAGAGGGTGTCGGCGTTCATAAACTTGCTGCTGCGGTTCTCGAAGACCATGGCCGCGAAGCGGAAACGGGAGTAGATATCGCAGATGATCTGGGTGGCATCCTGGAGCTGGGACTCAATCAGCGCCAGCTGCTCTTCCTCATCGGCAGCGCTGCGGATGGCAGCGTTCATGACGACACATTCATTAAAAGTGGAAGCGGTCTCCGCCACGGGCATGGAGTAGCCCGTATTCAGGGGACGGTGACCCCGCAGGCACTCGTTATGGAAGGCATGACCCAGCTCGTGGGCCAGGGTAACCACGTCGGTGAACATACCGTCAAAGTTGGTCAGGATACGGCTCTGATTCAGCTGCCGCACCGCAGAGCAGAAAGCGCCGCCCCGCTTGCCGTCCCGGGGATAGAAATCGATCCACGCCTCGTCAAAAGCGCGCTTGACCATATCTGTCAGCTGGCTGTCAAAGGTGGAGAACTGCTTGACCAGATAGTCCCTGGCGTCCTCGGTGGTGAATACGGAGGATGCCTTGCCCATGGGGGCGAAGAGATCGTACCAGGGCAGACCGTTTTCGTGTCCCAGTGCCTTGGCCTTTGCCTTCAGGTACTGCCAGAACTTGGGAGAGTACTCGTCCATGGCGCTGAGCATGGCATCCAGGGTCTCCTTCTTCATCTCGGAGTGCTTCAGGGTACGCATCAGAGGGGAATCGTAGCCACGGAGCTCACAATCGGAGATGGTCTCTAACTTAATGGCATTGAGGGCATGGGCAACAGGCTCCTTGATGGACTCGTAGCAGGCCAGCTCTGCCTCGTAGGCATCCTTACGCACCTGAGGATCGGGATCGTAGGCCAGGTTGCGGATGGAGGAGAGGTTGGTCACAGTACCACGGTAGTTCACGGGAACGGTGCTGGTCAGGTAGCCCTGGAGCTTCGCCCAGGCGCTGCCGCCGGACATACTCAGCTTGGCATCCACCGCCTCGGCCTCGCTGCTCAGCTGATGCTTCGCCCGCTCCTTTCTGGTCTCAAAGAGGTATTCGTAATCCTTCAGCACCTCATCACTCCGCACCAGCTCCATGAGATTGGGCAGGGACACCATCCACTGATTATAGGCGGCCACGGGAGCGGCGATACCGCTGCGAATGGCCATGACCTGACCCATGTAAGAGCCGGGTGTGGGATCCTTGGCATCGGTAGCAGAGCGGAGGTTGGCATAGATAAAGAGGGTAGACAGGGAGGAAAGCTTCTCCTGCAGCGCCGTACCCCGACGCAGACCCTCCAAAGGCTCGATCTCAGGCAGCTGCGCTGCCAGCGCCGTAAAATCCGCCACTACCTGCTTCAGCGCCTGAAGATCCGCCTCATAGGCAGGATCGTCAAAACCCGTATAAATGGGATTCAGATCCCATACTTCGTTCATAGGAACAACTCCTTTAATATAATGTATTATCTATTGTATCCTATTTTTTACAAAAGGTCAATCTCAGAAAAAGGGACACCTTCGTTTTTTGAAGGTGTCCCTTTTCTCAGGTCTTTTTTACGAATTTGTTGCCGCATTTTGGGCAGCGGATATTGATTTTACCGCGACCCTTGGGGACGCGCACGCGCTGACGGCAGCCGGGGCAGCGATAGTAGCGGTGGCTGCGATCCTTCAGTCGGGTGAGGAAATTACGCAGCCGCTTGTTTTCCTTCTGCCGCTTGTAGATATTGCGGGAGAAGCAGCGGAAGAGATTCAGGCCCAGAAGCCCCAGCATCAGCAGGCTGAGAGCGGGGGAAACCCAGCGCACAAAGACCTCGCTCTGGGTAAAGATCGAGGATAAAATGGCGTTGCACAGGCTGATCAGCACCGCCAGGATCAGCAGAAGCAGATTCAGTTCATCGCTGCCGTAGCGGCCGTACATCATGCGGCGGAAAGCCGTACCAATTCTACGAAACATTGTTATCACCTGCATACATTATAATATGCCCGGAAATTTTTACAAGAGGAAAGTTGAAAAATTCACGATTTATTTACGGTTCAGCACCAGAAGAGGCAGGTGGGGTCGGTTAAAGAGCCGCAGAGGAAATCCCATTCCACGGCTGACATAGAGCTGCGTCGTCCCCTGTACATAGCGTCCTGCATCGTAAGCAGGGAAAAGGCTGCGGTCGGGCGCTATAAGTCCGCCCACAAAGGGCAGCCGGATCACGCCGCCGTGGCAGTGTCCGGAGAGCACCAGATCCGCACCCAGCTCTGCCCAGAGGGAGAGATGGTCATTGCGGTGATCCAGCGCAAGAACAAAGCAGTCCTCTCCCTGCTCCCGGCGCAGTTCCGCCATAATCTCCTGCGGCATTTTCCGGTCGTAGGGGCCGCAGGGGTCATCCGCGCCTACGATGGCAATGGCACTGTCGCCCCGTTCCAGCAGACAGTACTCGTTGCGAAGCACCTCCGCGCCCCAGTCTTCCAGCTGCAACAGACAGGTTCTCAGATCCTTTCGCTGCCATTCGTGATTTCCGGTTACATAGTACACCGGCGCCAGCTCGCACAATCCGCGGATCAGAGGCTTCAAAGCAGAAAACACCGTCCCTTCCTCGAACAGATCTCCGGTGATGCAGATCAGATCCGGCTGCGCCTGTGCCGCCTTTCGCAGCAAAAGCTGATGCTCCCGACCGAAAACACGCCCGTGAAGATCGGAGATCTGCAAAATTCGGAAACCCTCAAAGTCTTGGGGCAGCTGTTCTAATGGGACAGAAACCGTCTCTGTCTTGAGCGTATAGTTTCCCCACAGCAAAAAGAGACCCAAAATCACCGTGATCCAAAGCAAGCGCCGAAGGACTTTCATATATGCCACCGCTTTCTGAACTTTTTCCCTGTTGTCTATTGTACCCGGGAGAAAAATTTGCTATAATAAAAAGAAAAATATAATGGGATGGTATTTGGTGTGAAGTATGGAACATGGAATGTGGCGACCTGCGACCCCGCCGCTCTGCTGGCGATGGTGCGTTCCGGTTATTCGCCGCTGACGGCGCAGTGTCTCTGCGCCCGGGGCTACGATACGCCCCAGAAGGCCCGGCAGCTGCTGGCTACGGATGCACCGCTGATCGATCCCTTCGAGATGAAGGAGATGGATCGGGCGGTGGAGGTGATCCGCCGGGGTCTGAAGGAAAAGAAAAAGATCGCCGTTTTCGGTGATTACGACGTGGACGGCATTACCGCCACCTGTCTGCTGGTGGACTATCTGCGCTCCGAGGGGGCAGATTGCATCTTCCACATCCCCGGCCGCCTGGAGGAGGGCTACGGCCTCAATGAGCTGGCCATTGAACAGCTGGCAGACGAGGGCGTTCAGATGATTATCACCGTGGACTGCGGCATCACCGCCGTCCGCGAGGCGCAGCTCTGCCGTCAGAAGGGCATCCGCCTGGTGATCACCGACCACCACGAGTGCAAGGAGCTCCTGCCCGAGGCCGATGCGGTGGTGGACCCCCACCGCCCCGACCGCAGCTATCCCCACACGGATCTGTGCGGAGTCGGCATCGCCTTCAAGCTGGCCGCCGCCCTCTGCGGCGATCAGGAGGCCATTGCACAGCGCTATGCAGACCTGTTCTGTCTGGGAACCATTGCCGATGTGATGCCCCTGGTGGGAGAAAACCGCCATCTGGTGAGCCGTGGGCTTAAGGCCATGGGACAGAAGGGGCGGCTGGGACTCCGTGTTCTGGCAGAGGAGTGCGGCTGCGGCGGTCAGCCCATTACCGCCTCCACCGTGGGCTATGTACTCTCTCCCCGAATCAACGCTGCCGGGCGCATGGAGCATGCGGAGCTGGCAGTACAGCTGTTCCTTGCCAAAGATCCTGCTGTTGCAACGGAGCTTGCCCAGACCCTCTGCCGCCTGAATCGGGAGCGGCAGCTGACAGAGCAGGAGATCTATAAGGAAGCCACCGCCATGCTCCGCGGCAAAATGAAGGAGCACAGCGCCATCGTCCTGGCAGGAGAGACCTGGCATCAGGGTGTGGTGGGCATCGTTGCCTCCCGTCTCAGTGAGGAGTACGGCAAGCCTACCTTCCTGATCTGCATGACCGGGGAGAACGGCAAAGCCTCCTCCCGTTCCTACGGCGGCTTCAACCTCTTTTCCGCCCTCAATGAGATGTCTGAGCTCCTGGTGGGCTACGGCGGTCACGAGCTGGCAGCCGGCTTTACCATTCGCCGGGAGAATATCGATGAGTTCCGCCGTCGGATCTGCCAACGGGTCTCCGAGTTCTGCGTCTCCGGACAGAGCAGCGATGCTTTGCAGGTGGATTGTGAGCCCAGAGGCAAGGATCTGACCCTGGAAAATGTGGCAGCCCTGGAAGAGCTGGAGCCCTGCGGCACCGGCTGCCCCAAGCCCCTGTTCTGCCTGAGTGAAGTGACCATTCTGCAATTGAGTACCGTGGGCGGCGGAAAACACCTGCGCCTCCGTCTGGCTACCCGGGACGGCGTGCAGCATCAGGCCATCTGGTTCTGCAGCGGAAATCTTACCAAAAAGCTCCATGTGGGCGACCGTGCAGATGTGGCCTTCCATGTGCAGATCAATGAATTCCGGGGCATTCGCTCCGTACAGCTGAGTCTGGTGGATCTGCGGCTTTTGGAAACAGATCGGCTTTATGATCGCTACCGCCGGGGCGAGACCCTCAGCCTCCATGAACGGAGCCTTCTGGCTCCTACGCGGCAGGACGTGGTGCAGCTTTTTACTTATATCCGCTCCGGCCTGACAGCGGGCGGTACTTTGCGCTGCAGCCTGACAGACCTGGAACAGGGTCTGTGCCGCAATTGTCCGGAGTACAGCCTCCGCCGTGTGGAGCTGTGCCTGGATATTCTGCAGGAGCTGGGCGTGGTGCAGTTAAGCGCGGAGGGAAGCTGTCTTTGCCTGTCCCTGCCTGCCAATGTCCATAATCCCCTGGAAAACAGCCGTCTTTATCAAGCGTTGCGAGGTGACTGAATGTAATGGAAACCTTTATCGATCATTATGAGAGTATGATGCGCACCATCCGCAAGCACAGCCCCCAGGTTGACATCGGGGCGGTGGATCGTGCGGTGGAATATGCCCGGAAAAAGCACGAGGGGCAGAAGCGCAAGGATGGCTCTCCCTATATTATCCATCCCCTGGCGGTGGCGGAGATCGTGGCGGAGATCGGTCTGGATACAGATGCCATTCTGGCCGCCATTCTGCACGACTGCATCGAGGACACCGATGCCTCCCACGACGATATCGCCCGTGGCTTCGGCTCTGCGGTGGCAGAGCTGGTGGAGGGCGTTACCAAGCTGACCCGTGTGGAATTCTCCACCCTGGAGCAGCAGCAGATGGAGAACCTGCGGAAAATGTTCCTGGCCATGAGCAAGGACATCCGTGTGGTTCTCATCAAGATCTGCGACCGCCTCCACAACACCCGTACCATGGAGTACCAGACCCCTGCCAAGCAGATCTCCAAGTCCCGTGAGACCATGGATATCTACGCTCCTCTTGCCCACCGCCTTGGTATGCAGAAGATCAAGTGGGAGCTGGAGGATATCAGTCTGAAATATCTGGATCCCGAGGGATACCGGCGCATTATGGCCTACCTTGCCGAGCACCAGAGCGAGGCAGAGGGCTTTATGAAGACCATCCAGTCCAAGATCACTACCCGTCTGTCTGCGGTGGGCATCCAGTGCTCCATCTACGGCAGAGTGAAGCACGTCTACTCCATCTACCGTAAAATGGACTCCCAGCAGAAGGACATCGACGAGCTTTACGATATGTATGCTTTCCGTGTGATCGTGGACTCCATCTCCGATTGCTACAACGTGCTGGGTCACATCCACGACCTGTTTAATCTGGTACCCGGCCGCTTTAAAGATTATATTTCCACCCCCAAGCCCAATATGTATCAGAGTTTGCACACCACCGTCATCGGTCAGCAGGGTATCCCCTTTGAGGTGCAGATCCGTACCTGGGAGATGCACGAGACCGCCGAGTACGGCATCGCTGCCCACTGGAAGTACAAAGAGGGCGTGGCCGGCGGCGATGAGAGAAACTTTGAATGGGTGCGCCGCCTCCTGGAGAGCCAGCAGGAGACCGATGCGGAGGACTATATCCACTCCCTAAAGGTGGATATGTTCGACGACGAAGTCTTTGTCTTTACCCCCAAGGGCAAGGTCATGAGCCTGCCTGCCGGGTCCACGCCCATTGATTTTGCCTATGCCATTCACTCCGGCGTGGGCAATGCCATGGTGGGCGCCAAGGTCAATAACCGCATCGCCAGCTATGACCAGCCTCTGGAAAACGGCGATATTGTGGAAATCCTCACCTCTAAATCCGCCAAGGGTCCCAGCCGTGACTGGCTGAAGATCTGCAACAGCAATCAGGCCCGTACCAAGATCAAGCAGTGGTTCAAGAAGGAGAAGCGTGAGGAGAACGTAGCCCACGGCAAGGCCAGCTTTGAGGGCGAAATGCGCCGTGCCGGTCTCAGCCTCAGCGCCCTGACCGAGAGTGAGCAGCTGCCCCAGCTGCTGAAAAAGCTGAGCTTTGAGGATCTGGAGGATATGTATGCCGCCATCGGCTACGGCGGTCTTACCGCTGCCAAGGCCTTCGGCAGAATTCGGGACGATCTGACCCGTGCCAGCCGCCAGCTACAGCCCAAGGAACTGAGCAAGACCGCTGACAGCAACCAGAAGGCCAGCCGCCACAGCGCCTCCGGCGTGGTGGTGCAGGGCATCGACTCCTGCATGATCAAGTTCTCCCGCTGCTGCACCCCCGTGCCGGGAGATGATATCGTGGGCTTTATTACCAAGGGCTACGGCGTGTCCGTCCACCGCAGAGACTGCGTCAATGCCCGGAGTGCCGCCGATCCCCGTCTGGCAGACCGCTGGGTAGAGGTGGCCTGGGCCACCCAGGAGGAGAAGAGCTTCTCCACCACCCTGGAGATCCACTCCGTGGATCGTGACGGCATTCTCATCGATGTGGCCACCGTTCTTAGCTCTGCCCGTGTCAAGGTCACGGAGATCGCCGGCAGAGAGCTGCCCGACGGCAAGGCACGTATTGTTGCCACCTTCGAGGTCAAGGGTGTGGCGGAGCTGGACGTGATCCGCCAGAAGATGCGCAGTGTCAGCGGTGTCATCGATGTAAGAAGAGGTACCACCCGATGAGAGCCGTCCTGACCAGAGTGAACAGCGCCTCCGTCACCATCGACGGCAAGGTCAACGGTGCCATCGGCAAGGGCTTCCTGATCCTGCTGGGCATCGCCCCGGGGGACACCCCTGCCCATTGTAAAAAATTAGCGGAAAAAGCCCTGGGTCTGCGGATCTTCTGCGACGAGCAGGGCAAGATGAATCTCTCCTTGTCCCAGGTGGGCGGCCAGGTGCTGGTGGTGAGCCAGTTCACCCTCTATGCCGACTGCAGAAAGGGCAAGCGCCCCAGCTTCACCGGTGCCGCAGGCCCCGACCTGGCCATTCCCCTGTATGAGCAGTTCCTGCAGGAGTGCCGCAACCAGGGCTTCGAACCCCGGCACGGCGAATTCGGCGCCGACATGAAGGTCGCCTCCGAAAACGACGGCCCCGTAACAATCCTTTTGGACACAGATGAGTTGATGTAATTCCGAATAAGGAGCTTTTCCCATGAACTACTTCACCCTGACCTTGGGCGATTATCAGACCAATACCTATCTGGTTTACGACAAAGAGAAGAACTGCGCCGTCATCGATCCCGGCTATGAGGCTGAGACCATTTGGAAAAAGGCGGAGCAGGAGGGGCTGAAGATCCGTGCCATCCTCCTGACCCATGGCCATTTTGACCATGTGGGAGCGGTGAAGGAGCTGGCCCAGAAAGCCGACTGTCCCGTCTGGATCCATGAGCAGGAGCTGAAGCTGCCGCCCTATCTCACCTTCGGCGCTCTTTACTATACGGATCTTTATTCCGATGTGGGCAGCGTTTTGAATGTGGATGGCCTGCGCTTCCGCATTTTGGAGACCCCGGGCCACACCATGGGCTCAGTATGCCTGCTCTGTGGCGAGGTGCTCTTCTCCGGTGACACGCTTTTCGCCGGCTCCTGCGGCCGGACGGATCTGGGGGGCAACACCTCCATGATCCTGGAGAGTCTGAAACGCCTGGCAGCTCTGCCGGGAGATTACACCGTCTGCCCCGGCCACGGCGGCGAGACCACACTGAACTACGAACGCAGATACAATCCCTACCTGCGCTGAAGAAGAAAGGGGAGCGAATCCCATGAAGCTATATCTCAAGGGGCACGAGGAGCGCTATGCCATCGAGCAGCTGCAGCTTGCCCTCTTCCCCGAAGAGCCCATGGAGCCCATGGATGCTCCTTTTACCGGTGACGGCGCTGTTTCCGCCCTGTTTATTGGGGAAACATGGCTCACCGCCACAGCCTCTATCACCTTAGGTGGCAAGACCGCCAAGGTCACACGGCGGCTCTCTGTTCGGGAGAACGATGTACCCTCCCGTCGCCGCCTGCTGCAGAATACTTATTATGAGGCGACCATGCAGTTTATTGCGCCGCCCAAGTGGGGCAGCCTCTCCGGCGTGCGCCCCACCAAGCTGACCACCCGCCATCTTCTAGCCGGTGGGGACGAAAAAAGCGCCGAAAAGCTCATGCGGCAGCGCTATTTCGTCTCCGAGGAGCGCATCCGTCTGGCGCTGGAGTGTTCAAGAGCCTCCGTTCGGGCGGTTCAGCAGCTCCGTGAAAATGACATCTGCCTCTATGTGGGCATCCCCTTCTGCCCCACCCGTTGCAGCTATTGCAGCTTCGTCTCCGGGGATATCGCCCGCTGCGCCCATCTCTTAAAGCCCTATCTGGCCGCTTTGAAAGAGGAGATCGCCTATGTGGGCAAGCTGGTAAAAGAGTGCGGAAAGAAGATCCGGGCCCTGTACATCGGCGGCGGAACTCCCACTACCCTGTCTCCCAAGCAGCTAAAAGAGCTGATGGAGGAGATCTCCCGTCATTTTGACTTGACAGAGCTGATAGAATATACCATAGAAGGCGGCCGCCCGGACACCCTGAACTACGAAAAGCTCCGCACCCTGAAGGAGCTGGGCTGCGACCGCATGAGCATCAACCCCCAGACTATGAACGATCGCGTTCTGGAAACCGTGGGCAGAAAGCACACTTCCCAACAGACCCTGAAAGCCTATGAGGCTGCGGTGCAGGCAAGCTTTACGGGGATCAATATGGATCTCATCGCCGGTCTGCCCGGGGATACGGCAGCGTCCTTTGTGGACTCTTTGAAGCAGGTGGTGGCCTTAGACCCCAGCAACATCACCGTCCACACCCTGGCCATTAAGAAGGGCGCTGACCTCTACTTCGACCGGGAGGCGCTGCCCAGCGCCGAGGCGGTGGCGGAGATGCTCCGCTTCACAGAGGAGACCCTTCGGGCGGCAGGCTACACACCTTATTATTTATACCGACAGAAATATATGTCCGGCAGCTTCGAAAACGTGGGCTGGTGCAAGCCCGGTTTCGAAGGCTGGTACAATATCTATATGATGGAAGAGCTGTGCAGCATTGTCTCCCTGGGTGGCGGCGGCATGACCAAGATCAACCTCCCCGGCGGCCGCTTGGAGCGCTTCCATAACCCCAAGTTCCCGCAGCAATATCTGGAAAAGCGGGAAGAGATTATAAAGCAAAAGCAGGATGCTTTTGCTTTAATGAATTGCCCGTAGGCATGAATTGCGCAATGCGCATGGATATAAAGGAAGGATGAATATGGATACTCTATTCTCAAATGTCACGGTCGTGACTATGGACGAGGAACTGCGGGTGCTGTTTTCCGCCTTTGTAGGCGTGACCGACGGCAAGATCAGCTACTTATCCAAGGAAGCCCCCACAGAACAGCCCAAGCAGATCATCAACGGCGAGGGCATGGTCCTAATGCCCGGCCTCATCAACTGCCATACCCATCTGCCCATGTCCCCCCTGCGGGGCTATGCCGACGATGTGGATCTGGCCACCTGGCTCAATGATTACATTTTCCCCAGAGAGGATCGTCTGGACGGCCGCTGCGTCAAGGCCGCTACCCTCCTCTCCATTGCCGAGTGCCTGCGCTTCGGCACTACCTCCGTGTCCGATATGTACTACTTCTGCGACGAGGTGGCCCAGGCGGTGGCGGAGAGCGGCATCAAGGCCAATATCTCCCGTGCCATCACCTATTTCGGTGACGACTTCGACTTTGAGAAGGACAGCCGCTGTCAGGAGCTGGTGGCTCTGAAGGAGAAGTGGCACGGCTACGATAACAGCCGTATCCGTATCGAGGCCGCCATCCACGGCGAGTACACCTCCAACCACCAGGTCTGGGAGCAGGTCAGCGACTATGCCAGGGCCGAGGGGCTGCGGATGCATGTCCATCTCTCCGAGACCAAGGCGGAGCATGAGGGCGCCAAGGAGCGCCACGGTCTGACTCCTGCCCAGGTGCTGGACTGCCATCGGGTCTTTGATGTTCCTGCCATTGCCGCCCACTGCGTGTGGGTGGAGGACGAGGATATGCAGCTCCTGGCCAAGCGTGGGGTTACCGCCGTCCATAATCCCTGCTCCAACCTGAAGCTGGCCTCCGGCTGCGCAAGGGTGCAGGATATGGTCAAGGCCGGCATGAACGTGGCACTCGGCACAGATTCCAATGCCTCCAACAATACCCTGGATATGTTCGAAGAGATCCGTGCGGCCACCTATATGGCAAAGGGTGCCTCCCTGAACCCCGAGGCGCTGCCTGCCCAGGCAGCTCTGCTCATGGCAACGGTCTGCGGTGCCAGAGCCCAGGGCAGACAGGAGGAGTGCGGCATGATCAAGGTAGGTCTGGATGCCGACCTGATCCTGCTGGACTTCACCCAGCCCCATCTCATGCCCTGTCACAATGTGATGAGCCATCTTGCCTACTGCGTCAACGGCCACGACGTGGTCATGACCATGGTGCGGGGCAAGATCCTCTACTCCGCCGGCAAGTACCACACCATCGACCTGAACGCCGTGGTAAAGGAATTTGCGGACTATGTGATGCCGAAGATGTTCGGCAGAGAGGAGGAAAAACTTGGATAACGCCAAGAAACAGAGCCAGAATTTCATGACCGGTGCGGCGATACTGTCCCTTTCCACCATTATCGTCAAGATCATCGGCATGTTCTACAAGATCCCTCTGCAGCAGTTCATCGGAGAGAACGGCTTCGCCTATTTTACGGCGGCCTATGATATTTATACTGTTCTTCTGGTCATCTCCACCACCGGCCTGCCGGTGGCCATGAGCCGCATGGTCTCCGAGGCTAAAACCCTGGGCAACGGCGCTCAGATGCAGCGGATCTTCCGCACCGCCCTTACCGCCTACCTGATCATCGGCCTCACCGGCACCGCCGCCATGATGCTGCTGCCCAATCTGCTGGCAAGCAACCTCATGGGTCTGCCCAATGCCTCTTACTCCATCTTCGCACTGGGTCCCGCCGTGGTCTTTATCTGCATCGCCTCTGCCTGCCGTGGCTATTTCCAGGGTCAGGGAGATATGCGCCCCACCGCTCTGAGCCAGATCATCGAGGCTCTGGGCAAGCTGATTCTGGGTCTTGGTCTTGCCTGGCTGGTCATCGACCTGACGGGCAACGATGCTCTCGCCTCCGGCGGCACCATTGCCGGTATCTCCATCGGTGCAGGCTTCTCCGCCCTCTATGTCTACATTAAGTATCGCAGAAACCGCAAGAGCATCGCTGCCATGGGCGGCACGGCGCTCTCCGTAAAAGCCACCGCCAAGAAGCTCCTGGCCATCGCCGTACCCATCACCATCGGCGCTGCCGGTCTGCAGCTGATCAACCTCTTAGACAGCGTTACCGTTATGCACCGTCTGGTCTCCGCCGCCGAGCAGACCGCTCCCGGCGCTGACACCGTTATGGGCAGCCTCATGGCTGTGGCCGCTGCCAACCCCAAGGAGGGTATGACCGTTGCCCAGGATGCCTCCGAGATCGGCAAGGGCATCTACAGCTTCTGCCAGACCATTTTCAATTTCCCCACCGCCTTTATCCCCTGTATCACCGCCGCCATTATCCCTGCCATCACCAGCTACCTGACCCTGAAGGACAACAAGGGTGTCAAGACCGTGCAGGATTCCTCTCTGCGGCTCATGGGTCTGATCGCCATGCCCTGTACTCTGGGTATGCTGGTGCTGTCCGAGCCCATTATGGCGCTTCTGGGCGGCTACGAGGGCGAGAAGCTGACCATCGCCGCCATTCTGCTGGCGATTTTAGCCCCCACCATCCTCATCAACAGCATCTCCACCATGACCACCGCCATTATGCAGGCTCATAACCACATGGTCATCCCCGTGGTCAACACCCTCATCGGCGGCATTGTCAAGGTCATCGTCAACTATATTCTGGTGGGCAACCCCAACATCGCCATTCTGGGCGCTCCCATCGGCACCTTTGTCTGCTTCCTGGTAATCATGGTACTGAATGTCATCGCCATGCGCTTTGTGCTGGAAGAGCCTCCCAAGCTCCTGCCTGCCCTGTGGAAGACCGGCATCTCCGCCCTGATCATGGGCGTTGCGGCCTACTTTACCTACAGCCTGCTGTGCGGCTTTATCGGTTCTGTGGCCCTCTGCTGCCTGGGTGCCATTGCCGTGGCTGTTGTGATTTACCTGTTACTTGTCATCATCACCAAGGCCATCACCTATGAAGACTGCCTCTTCCTGCCTAAGGGAGAAAAAATCGCAAAAATTCTGAGAATTAAGTGATTTTTTCCATAATTTCTCTTGCTTATTTTGACTTTTTGTGGTAATTTTATTAGCAGTCACCTGTTCGGCGGGGAAAATTGATGTTGCCCGCCAAAGCAATTGATAAGAAATCTAAATTTGAAGAAGAGGTACAAATATGAACAAAACCGAACTTATTGCCGAGATCGCCTGCAAGACCGGCCTGTCCAAGAAGGACGCCGAGAAGGCTCTGGCAGCTACTGTTGAGACCATTACCGAGACCCTGGTCAAGGGCGACAAGGTGCAGCTGGTCGGCTTCGGCTCTTTCGAGACCAAGAAGCGTGAAGCCCGCATGGGCCGCAACCCCCGCACCGGCGAACCCACCCCCATTGCCGCTACCTGCACTCCCGTTTTCAAGGCAGGCAAGGCTCTGAAGGACGCCGTCAGCAAGTAATTTGAGCTTTATAAAACGGGGCTGCCGCTTTGCAGCCCCGTTTTATATGATTTGGAGGAACTTATGCGTCTGGATAAATATTTGAAGGTATCCCGTCTCATTAAGCGCCGCACCGTAGCCAACGAGGCCTGCGACAATGCCCGTGTGACCGTCAACGACCGCCCTGCCAAGGCTTCCTACGATGTGAAGGTGGGCGATGTGATCCGCATCGCCTTCGGCAGCCGTACCGTGGCGGTGGAGGTGCTGGCCGTAGCGGAAGCCGTCCGCAAGGACGATGCCTCCGCCATGTACCGGGAACTGGCGGAATAATAAAATTCCCCCGAAGCAAAGGCTCCGGGGGTTTGCTTTATCCACGTTTTTGTACGATCATGCCCACAAAGCAGGTGTGGGGGCGGATGATTTTTTCCCAACAGGCGGCATCACTTTGGGCAAATTCGTTGTCTGTAGCCAGCCAATCCTGCCAGGCGGCTTCGAAGCAGGGAAGCTCTCCGATCCACACAGAGCCGATCTCCGGGCTGCTGCCCAAAAGGTCTCGCCACTGCCCCGGGCTGTGGAACAGGGCGGCCTCTTCTCCCAGCCAGGGGGAGAGTAGCGCCATGGTTTCCCGGTCAAAGGCATCCCGGATCCCCGGCACGCCAATGAGCGCTACGCCGCCGGGTTTCAGGAAGGGGAGGAGCTTTCGCTGAAAATAGCCCTCCGATCCGGCAAAATAGTGGTAGGCATCGATGCTGACAATGGCATCAAAGCGCTCCCGGTCAAAACGGAGATGGTCGGCATTCTCGTGGACGGGCTTAACTTTCTCCCCCACGCCCCAGGAGGCAAAACGGGCGGCATTTTCCGCACCGCTGACCCAGAGATCGTTGGCCAAAACCCTTGCGCCGGTCTCGTGGCAGAGGGCAAAGCTGGTCAAGCCCTTGCCGCAGCCCAGATCCAAAATCAGGCTGTCTTCATTCAAGGTAAGGGGGCTTTGATCCAGCAGCTCCATCAAAATCCGCAGGCTGTTAGGCCCCATAAGATACTCTGCCGTAAAGTACGGACGATAAAATTCCAGGTTCACAGACTTTACTCCTCACTCTGCACGGAAATAGTGATAATCAATGGTGCCGTAGCAGGACTCCACAAAGGCGATCACCTGATCGATGTCTTTTCCGCTGCAGTCCAGCATAAAGATGTTTCTTCCAAAGAGCCAGTCCTTTTCAAAGCCCTTTTGCCGGATATAGCCTGCGTTGCTGCCCCGTTCCTCGGGGCGATACACCCTGCCCTTTTGGGTCGTGACCATGAGAACCTTCCCTTTTCCCCGTTCTGCCTGATGGGGAAGACACATGATGTCCTTTACCTCTGACCAAGGGGTCTTTCGGAAGGGAATGCCCAGCAGCTTATGAACAATACCGGCTTCGGAAAGCACATAGTATTTCCCAAAGAAAAGCGCCAAAGCGGCTAAAATCCCGGCGCCGAACAGCAAAAAGCCGAAAACATAGGGCTCAGCCCGAAATATCACCGCAGCGCACAAAGTCGCCGCCGCAAGTCCGGCAAAAAAACCGCAGGTTCCAAAGCGGGAGATTCGCATATTGCCCTCCAAAGGTGTGATTTCTCAAATGAGGCCGAAAAGGAAGTTCAGATAGGGCTTGTCCATCTCAGAAGCCGACGGTTTTGAAGAGGATCACGGCGATCAGCACGATCAGACACCAAACAGAGAGGAAAATTGCGGCGATTTTGGAGATGAAGCGAATGGCCTTGGGGCCTGCCTTGCCGGAGAGGTGATGGATCACAAACAGGATCGGCAGGAAAACCACCGCCGTCACAGCCAGATACACCGCAGCAAAGTCCATGTTGGCATCCATACTTCCCTTGCGGAACAGGGAGAAATAATAGGCCAGGGCAGGCACTCCTGCCAGGACAAGGGCCGCCAGCCAGCCAATGCTCAGTCCAAGGGTCAGTTTTTTGGTCTTTTCCATGGGAAAGCTCCTTTCTCTCTGGGAAAATCAATTCTACTCTTGTCAATATTTTATCACGGTAAATTTTCTCTGTCAATAGAAACCGCAAAGCGCGCCTAAGAACGAATCACTAAGGGCTAACACCATGGATTTGATATAGCTTCAAATAGATGCTTATCGGTGAGGCTAAGGACTAATAACTAAGAGCTAATAACTGAGGTATCGGCTCCGCCGATGAGATTTGAAATAAAGTCAAATAGATGTTTATCGAACTGTTGGTTGCACCGCCTACCAACGATCTCCCCCTTTGAAGGGGGACACAGGGGGTTGCTGCTGGCACTACCGTCAAATAGATGGGCACCTCTAAAAACTCGCACAAAAGATGGAAATATGATATAATTAGAACACAGGGAGGCGAGCGAGATGCAGATTGGATTTTGGGATGAAAGTTTGCGGTTAGAAAAGCTGAGCAAGTTAGGGGATT
>JAZNVK010000020.1:0-8968 GCA_045592805.1 Faecousia sp. | reverse complement strand
GATCTTCACCAGCTCGGCACGGGTGATGCTCTGCAGCGGAAGCAGGGTGCCGTCGGGATAGCCGTCGATGACACCCACGTGGTACAGGGCATTCCAGTAGCCCTTTGCCCAGGCGGGGACATTGGCGTAGTCAGCCTTGTCTTCCAGACCGCTGTCCTTCTCGTGGAGGCCGGCAGCCAGGCAGACCATCTTCACAGCCTCGCTGCGGCTGATGGGGTCGTTGGGACGGAAATTGCCATCGGGATCGCCCACGATGATGCCGCGATCGGCACAGGCCTGGACATAGTCATAGTACCAGTAGCCAGGCGCAACGTCCTTAAAGTCGTGCGCAGGAACATCCAGGGGCATTTCATAGGCCAGAGCCAGAACCTTTGCCACCTCGGCGCGGGTGATGTACTGGTCGGGACGGAAGGTGCCGTCCAGGTAGCCGTTGAGGACACCCTTCTCAGCCCAGGTTTCAATATAACTCTTTGCCCAGTGACCTTCCAGATCAGGGAAGGTAACGGCAGCGGTGGCGGGCAGCAGCATGCCCAGAGCCAGCACCAGAACCAGTGCCAATGCTAAGACTTTCTTTTTCATTATGAATCCTCCTAAATTAATTTTAAGGTTTTATATTTTTTCGGATCAGCCGAAATAATCTGCGTATTTTTCCAAAAATTCGCTGCGCGCAGCTTCCTTCTCACTGGCATAGGCGTAGCGGATATCCGTAACCAGGGACATGCTGCCGCCCGTTTCCAACAGCAGGTAGCTCAGCTCCTGACATATGGCATCCATTCGGGCATCACAGGCATCCTCCAGGGCATAGGCGGCATCAATGCAGGCAAAGGCGATTTCCTGCTTGCGCTCCGGCGTTCGCTCCTCGGGGCGCAGCGCCTCATACTGGCTGATGGCAGAAGCCTCCAGGGAACGGAGCTGGGCGGTATAGTAGTCCCGCAGGGCATAGACCTCTGCCACAAGGGCATCGATCCGCTCCTCCTTGGCAGCAAGATCCGTGTTCCCGGTGGATTCCGTAGGTGCCGTGGTCTGGGTGGGCAGGGGCTCGGTCTCCGGGGGCTCCGTAGGGTCGGCGGACGGGATCACAGGCTCTGTTACGCTCGTGTCGGGGGGCTCTGTTTCCGTAGGCACGGGAGGCTCCGTGGACTCGGTCGCTGCGCTCCCGGACACAGACTCCGTAGGAAGTGGGTCGGACTCCTCCGTGGGAGGTACGGTGGTATCCTGCGTCGAGGGAACCGTTACCTCCGGCAGGGGCTTCTGTCCCGCGACCTGATCCAGATAGATCCCCAGACCCACCAGAAGCAGCAACACCAGCGCCGCCGGTACGATCCACAGTAGTTTCTTCTTCATGGTATTCTCCGATGGCGCTTATTTCTTCGCCCGTCCGGTCGTATCGTAGCCCCGGCTGTAGCGCTTGCCGCTATCCTGACGGCTGCCGTTATAGACAAAGCCCAGAACACGCAAGCCCACCAAATCCATCTGGCGCATGGCATCGGCAAGGGCTCTCTGCTCGACAACACCGTTACGCACCACCATGATCACGCCGTGGAGCAGCTTCGCCATCACCAGGGCATCGGTGACCACCGTAACGGGAGGCAGGTCGACAATAATATACTCATAATTCCTGCTCAGAGCCTCCAGCAGCTGCGCCATACGGGCAGAGCCCAGAAGCTCAGAGGGGTTGGGGGTGATATCCCCCGCGCAGAGGACATCCATGCCCTCTATTTTCTCACAGGGTCGGATGACGTCCCTGTGATCTCTGTCGCTGATCAGGAGGTTGCTCAGGCCGGGGCTGGGCGGCAGCTCCAGCTTGGCTGCCACCGTGGGCAGGCGCAGATCTCCGTCCATCAGGAGGGTTCTCTTCCCTGCCTCTGCCAGAGAGTAGGCCAGGTTGCAGGCGGTTATGCTCTTACCCTCGCTGCTGACGGTGCTGGTCACGCCGATGACATGGCAGCGGCGACCCTCCGCCGGGAAGGAGAAGGTAATATTGGTGCGCAGGAGCTTATATGCCTCAGCAGCGGCAAAGCTCATATCCGGCCCGAAGCGGGTCTCGGAATTCCAACGGTCGGTGTCGGGGTTTCTCTTCGCCATTACCGCGCCCCCTTTCTCTTGCTTTCCGCATGGGGCGCCTCGGCATAGCCACGGTAGTAGCGGCTTCTGTTCTTCTCACCCATATCGGGGATCACCGCCAGAAGCGGCACCTTGGGATAGGCATAGGTCAGATACTCCTCCGAGCGGATGGTATTATTGAACAGCTCACCCAGCACAAGGCACAGCAGGCTCAGAACAAAGCCGGCGGCAAAGCCGATCACCGCCATCAGGGCATAGCCGGGAAAGGCCGGCTTCGTAGGCACCACGGAGTAATCCACCACACGGACGGAGCTTCCTTCCACAATGCCGGCGATCTGCCCGGGCAGCACCACAGCGATGGTATTGGCAATGCGGTCTGCCTCTACAGGGTCAGGAGAGGTAACAGTCACCTCAAAGATCTCCGTGCCGTTGACAGACTCGGCAGAGATCATCTCGGACAGTTCCTCATAAGTATAGTCCACACCGGCCAAACCGATGACACGCTCCAACGTAGAGCGGCTGCGGAGGATGACCACATAGGTCTTAACCAGATTCTGCGCCGCGGTCAGGGCAGAATCGGAAATGCTGAAGCCTGCGGAGCCCACGGAAATGGAGGTATTATTCACATAGAGCATGGTAGTTGCCTCATACTTCGGTGTGACGAAGAATACGGCAATTCCCAGCAGCAGCGCACAGGACAAAATCGCAGCCACAGCCACAATCCAGGCTCTGCGCCAGATTGCCTGGGCAAGACGTTTCAGGTCTGTGCCGCCGGTTTTCTTATGTTCCGTCATAGGCTTTCTTCTTTCAAAAAGTATTGCTATAGGTCAATTTTCGGGCTAATTCGGGCAAATGGGCATACTACACCCACTTACACCATACCGAATACATTATAATCTCAGCCACGGCAAAAGTCAATAGGGCGCCCCTCTTTTTTGCCCCGGAGAAACAACTATTGTAACGAGACATCTTGACAAAGTTATTCGATTTTTGTAAAATATTCTCAGAAGACGAAAGGAGGTCTCGTGATGAAATACGGAAAGAAATTATTGGCACTGGTATTGCTTCTGGCGCTGAGTTTGCAGCTTTTTGCCTGCCGAACCGATGATGCCGAAACCACCCCGCCCACCACAGAGCCCACAGAGAGCACCACAGAGCCCCCTCCCTCTGCCGAAGACATTTACGAGGAAGTTCTGGGCGCAATGGAGTCTGCGGATGCAGGCGCTTATGAATTTCTCATCAGCACCACCCGCTACAGCGGTGATGCCACTATGAAGGACAATGTCAGCCGTGTCCTGCGCTATACCGGTCTTGGCACAGAGGATTACACCGCCATGCTGGACAACAAAACCACTTTCCCCAATTATGCTGTCGTGGCCTTCCGTGAGGTCTATATGGATGGCAAGGTATTCTGGTTTATCCCCAACGAGGTATTGGAGGTCGCCGGACAGAAGCTGACCCTCTTCAGCTGCGATATGGATGCGCAGAGCTATCAGAAGCGTCTGCTGCCCCTGCGGCTGCTGGATCCCGCCCTCTATGGCAGCGCCCTTGTGGAAGAGGAGGGACATCTGGTCTTTACAGAGCCTTCGGAGGCAGAAGCCTGGCTCTTCCCTGAGGACTACGAATATGTAAGTCTGACCGATGCCAAAGGCGAGCTGCTTCTGGACAAGGACGGAAAGCTGAAAACCCTCACCTATGAGGTCAGCTACACCCAGGGCTTCGTGGAGGTAGAGCAGACCTACACCCTCCGTCCCGCCGGCGGAAAGGCAGAGCCCGTAACCACCCTGCCCGATCGGGAGAGACCTGTGGAGCTGGAGAATATGGATCTGCCCTATTTGCTGGCCTACAGCTGCGAGCTGGCAAAGAGCATGGACGATTGCAGCATGGAGAATATCACCACCAATCTCATCGTCTGTGAGGCCGCCGCTGTCGTAGAAATCAATGATTATCGAACCTATGCCTGGGGCAGCGGCGACGACTACACCGCAAAAATCACTACCGCCTCCAACCTCATGCAGGGGGAGGAGTCCCGGTACTACGAGACAGAGGATACACTCCTCGACGGGGTCGAAAGCTACTATGTTGACGGGGAGCTGGTGGAGACCACCGAGGATGCGGACGCTGACTATTTCCGCAGCTGGCTCCGTGCGGAGAGAAGTACCTATCTGCCCCGAATCAACGGCATCACCTATGCTGAGCTCAGCGAGGTCGGCGGCTACTGGAAGATCCGATTTGAAGGAAACAAGTACTACAGCACAATGCTGGAAGATGTGGCCGTGAAAGATCTGTTCGGCGATCGGAATCTTCTGGATGACATGGCAAGCGATTATGCCACCGACCTGCTGGAGGGCTATCTCTACATCGACAAGGACACCCTGCTCCCCGTGGCTCTCAGCCTGACCATGCAGAGCCGCCACAAGATCCAGGGTTATTACTACGGTCTGCAGTTCAATACCGACCAGACCTTTGCCTTCGGCAATCCCCAGGTCTATGAGGAGATCACCGGAGAGATGTTCCCCGAGGAGGAGCCCGAAGAGAAGGCCACGCCTCTCTTCTACGAAGTCACCTCCCCCGAGGGACAGACCATGTACCTCCTTGGCACCATCCACATTGGCGACGAGCGCACCGCTTACCTGCCCCAGGAGATCTATGATGCCTTTGACGCCTCCGATGCCCTGGCGGTGGAATTTGACCTTCTGGGTTTCGACAAGGACATAGAAGAGGACGAGGAGCTGCAGGAGAGCGTTTCCTCCTCCTATTACTACGAGGACGGCAGCACCGTCAACCAGCATCTGCCCATTGACCAGTATGAGCAGCTGCTGGAGATGGCACGCTTCTGCGGCATGACCCTGATGGCAGATACCATGTACCCCTCCATCATTGCCAACCAGTACACCAACCGCATGTTCTTCGGTTCCAACACCCTCAGCTCCTTACAGGGCGTAGACCGCCGTCTTTTGACCATGGCATATGACCGTGGCATGGAGGTACTGGAGGTGGAATCCGCCGAATTCCAGATGGATATGGACAGCCAATACTCTGACCTGCTGCAGAAATATCTGGTACAGGATGCCTATGAGACCGACCGCAACAGCTATGTGGGACACAGCATGTATCTCTACGAGCTTTGGTGCGCCGGTGACGAGGCGGAGCTGATTGCCTATATGCGGGATGATGAGATCCCCGAGGATGCCACCGAAGAGGAGATCCAGGTCAACGAGGAGTACAACAACCACATGCTGGCAAACCGTGATGCCGGTATGCTGGAAAAGGCCGAGGAATACCTGGCCAGCGGCAAGACCGTCTTCTTCGCCGTAGGTCTGGCCCACCTGCTGGGTGAGACCGGTCTGGTGGATGCCCTGCGTGAGGCAGGCTACACCGTGACCCTGGTGGAATACGCTCAGTAAGAATCAGATGACACCCGAAAAGGAGACACTTCGTAAAGAGGTTGTCTCCTTTTTTCTATGCAGGGAAAAAATGATATATCTCTTGAGAGATATGATATACAGCTTTGCTGTATGATATATTTCCACTTCGTGAAAATATGATATAATATCCGTTCCTTCATGTGCCGTAAGGCATATATCATCGCACAAAGTGCGATATCATATTGAAGATATATCACCCGTTCCGGATAGGAACGGATATCATTGAGGCACACCTCCTTGCGGAGGTGTGCCTCAACCGGGTGTCCGTTTTTGTCTCTTATTTTTCTCTGAGTTGTTGGCTGATGGCGGCGGCGGCTTCTTTGACTGCCTTTGCCATGGCATCGAAGGTCTCCTGCTCCACCGTCGCCATGCAGATGATGGCAATGGCATGGTCACAGTGGCCGCTGCGGTCAATGATGGGCGCAGCCACAGATTTCAAGCCCAGCTTGTACTCCTCGATCTCGTAGGCCACACCTTCGGCGCGGACATTCTCCAGCTGTTCCAGAAGGACTTCCTCCCGGGTGATGGTGTGGGGTGTATAGCGGGTGAGTTCTTTGCGCCGGAGAAGGCGCTTTGCCTCATGGAGGGACTTTTGCGCCAGGATCGCTTTCCCCTGGCAGGAGCAGTGCAGCGGCAGCCGTGTACCCTCCTCGGAGACAATGCGGAAACCGCCGTGGGGCTCTTCGCACAGCGCCAGAAGCAGCTCGTTCCCGGAAAGACGTGCCAGATAGGCAGACTCTCCAAAGCGATCCACCAGCTCCTGCAAATAGGGGGCGCAGCAGCGGGGCAGATCCCAGCTGCGGCTGACAGCACTGCCCAGCTCAAAAAGATGATAGCCCAGGCGGTACTTGCCGTCGGAGCTGTTCTGCTCCACCACAGCGGAGTCCAGCATGGATGCCAACAGCCCGTGAATGGTGCTCTTCGCCCAGCCGGTGCGCTGTTCCAGCTCCCGCAGGGACAGAGGTCGCCGCTCCTGCCAGAAGCAATCCAGCAGCCGTATGGCTTTTTCCACAGAGTAGACACGACGTCCTCTGGTTTCCATGGTGTTGCACCGCCCTTTCCGCTTACTTCAGATAGATATATTTACCGCCGCTGTATTCTCTTGCCACGCCGATGCGCTGGGCAGAGGGTACGGCATCTTTCAGCTCTTCAAACATGGCATCCGCGTCCTCCGGATCTACGGCGATCAGCAGGCCGCCGGAGGTCTGGGGGTCAAAGAGCATATCCTGCACCGCCAGTGGCACTTCCCCCGGCTCTACCATGGCCTCGGCAAAGTGGCGGGTGCCGTACATTCCCGCCGGGAGCATGCCCCCCACCGCAGTCTCCGGGGACTCGGGGATCAGATCCATTTTAGAGGTGTCGTACTCGATCTCCACGCCGCTGCCCTGTGCCATCTCCAGAGAGTGACCCATGAGGCCGAAGCCGGTGACATCGGTGCAGGCGTGGACACGGTACTTCACCATGACATCACGGGCGGATTTGTTCAGGGTGGTCATGAGGTTCTTGGCTCTCTCCTTTAATTCCGGACTCAGGAGATCCGCCTTGGCGGCAGTGGTGAGAATGCCGATGCCAAGAGGCTTGGTCAAAAACAGCACGTCGCCGGGCTTGGCACCGCAGTTCTTCAGCAGCTTCTCCGGATGGACAAAGCCCGTGACCGCCAGACCGTACTTGGGCTCGTCGTCCAGGATGCTGTGGCCGCCGGTGATGATGGCACCGGCCTCATAGACCTTGTCGTAGCCCCCGCGGAGCAGGGCATGGACTGCCTCCTTGGGCAGGCTCTCGGGAACGGCCATAATATTCAGCGCCAGCTTGGGCTCGCCGCCCATGGCATAGACATCGGACAGGGCATTGGTGGCGGCAATGGCACCGAAGGTGTAGGGATCGTCGTCAATGGGCGGGAAGAAGTCCACGGTCTGCACCAGAGCCAGCTCGTCGGAGATACGGTAGACCGAGGCATCGTCGGACTTGTCAAAGCCCACCAAAAGATTGGGGTCAGAGTGGACACGGATGCCGTCCAGCAGCTTTGCCAGCACACCGGCACCTACCTTTGCGCCGCAGCCGGCACATTTGGCCAACTTGGTCAGTTTGATCTCTTCCATAATTTATCCCTCCGAAAATCTCAAAATTGCCTCCAGTACACCGCCGCCAATGGCAAGGGCCTTATCAGAGACCTGATAGCAATAGGAGACCTCCCCACGGGGGTCTACGTCACCGGCTTTCATACCCTTGTGGACGGGAACTCCCTCTGCCAGAAGGCCACGGAGCACACCGCCCAGCTGGCAGTACATGGGTTCCTCCCCCACGTAGCCTGCCACATCCCCCTGCTCCACCAGATCACCGATCTGACGGACAGGGCGGAACACACCCTCTGCCGGAGCACGGAGCACACGTTCACCGGCGAAACCGCCGATGAGGCCGGGAATATTGGTATTGGGCAGGGGTGAGCCCTCGGTGAGCACTCTGCCCAGGGTATGACCGCGCATGGTCTCCACGGCGGCATGGCAGTCCACGCCAACGGTAAAGCCGGGACCCACACCCACCACGCAGGGGGCATGAGTAATGCGTGTACCCAGATTGCGCTTGGCAAGGATGGCATCCACCACCGCATCGGGCTTCAGTTCCGCAATGCAAGCCCCCTCCGAGTCTGCCAGGACGGGGATCTTCCCCTCACGCAGCAGCTGCATCGCCTGCGAACTGTCTTCTGCATAGGCAGCGGTCACATCCTCCACACGGCACTCTCCGTGCAAGATCGCCTGGGAGAAGCAAACCGTCCGGCGGATGGCCGTGGGACAGGGCAGGTCGGTCATGACCACCTGCATTTTGGCATGGAACAGACGAAGGGCAATACCGGAGGCCAGATCTCCGGCGCCACGGATCAGTACGAGCATAGGATCTCTCCTTTTTGTAAGGATGCCACTACCACGGGGCAGCTTAAAAGCTTGGCAAGTTCCAGCGAAAGGGCAGGGGCAGGCTCTGCCTGGTTGATGAGAACACGGTGATGAAAGGCTTCTCTCTCCAGCACCCTGGAGACCGCAAGGGCTGTGGCAACATCGCTCTCCCCCAGGAGGGCAAAGCGTTCCGGACGGTGGGCTGCCTCGGTAACAGCTTTCCCCAGACCGGAGGCTCCTACCACGCAGATCACGTTTTCTACCTCGGCAGGAAGCACAGGCTCATGGGACAGATGGGCCTTCAGGGGCAGGCGCTTGGAGCCGTCCGCCTCCACCAGCACATAGTCTGCCAGTTCTGCCAACTCCGAAAAGGGCTGACGGGGGGCGGTGAGCTTGCCCTTTTCACAGGGCGTGCCGACGCAGATCACGCCCGTCACCTGTCCCGTATGCTCTGTCACCGGAATATGGGACGGTGGTAAAATATGGGTGGAGGTACAGAGGATCACACTTCTTTCTTTCGCTAATTTCTTTGCCAGACGGTAGAGGAGGGAGGTTTTGCCGCCGCTGCCGATGACAGCAGTGACTCCC
>JAZNVK010000019.1:0-2989 GCA_045592805.1 Faecousia sp. | reverse complement strand
GATAACGGCTTCCTCATTTCTGGCTGCAACCACAATCGCGATCTTATGCTGATGCTTGGCTTTGGGGAATTTGCGGGTGGTAAACAGGCCGATCACCACATAGACCGACCAGTAAGAGCAAAGGGCACCCAAAAGACCGCTCAATAATCCTAAGATATAGAGGATGAGATCGATCATAAAACACTCCTTTGGGAAATGTGCCCCATGGATCGCTCCATGGGGCACAGGAAAAACAGAATATTAGTCCTTATACAGCTCGACGAGCTTGAGCAGGTGCTCATAGCGCTCCTTGGCGGCTGCCTCGTTGCGTGCGAAGAGTTCTTCTGCGCGCTCGGGGAACTCGCGGGTCAGACGGCTGTAACGGGCTTCGTTCTTCAGGAAGTCCTGATAGCCATCCTTGGGAGCCTTGGAGTCCAGAGTGAACTTGCCGGTCTCCTTTGTGGGATTGAAGCGGAACATATTCCAGTAGCCGCATTCCACAGCCTTCTTCATCTCGTCCTGGCAGTGCATCATGCCGCCCTTGATGGAGTGCATTTCGCAGGGAGCGTAGCCGATGATGAGGGAGGGACCGTTGTAGGCTTCTGCCTCGGCAATGGCCTTGATGGTCTGAGCGGGGTTGGCGCCCATGGCGACCTGAGCCACGTAGACATAGCCATAGGACATGGCGATCTCAGCCAGGCTCTTCTTCTTGACTTCCTTACCGGCAGCTGCGAACTGGGCAACCTGGCCGATATTGGAGGCCTTGGAGGCCTGACCACCGGTGTTGGAGTAAACCTCGGTGTCGAATACGAAGATGTTGACATCTTCATTGGAGGCCAGAACATGGTCAACACCGCCGAAGCCGATGTCATATGCCCAGCCGTCGCCGCCGAAGATCCATACGGACTTCTTGGACAGGTATTCCTTCTGCTCCAGGATTGCCTTGACATCGTCGCAGCAGACCTTGGCTTCCAGATTGGCGATCAGAGCAGCGGTAGCAGCCTTGTTGGCTTCGCCGTCGTTCATGGTGTCCAGATAGTTCTTGCAAGCAGCCTTGCGCTCCTCGCAGGTGGTGTTCTCCATGACGGACTTGACCTTCTCGGCCAGGCTCTCACGGATGACCTTCTGGGCGGTGTACATGCCGAGGCCATGCTCAGCATTGTCCTCGAAGAGGGAGTTGGCCCATGCGGGACCCTGACCCTTCTCGTTGGTGCAGTAGGGAGAAGTAGCGCCGGGGCCGCCCCAGATGGAGGAGCAACCGGTAGCATTGGAGATATACATACGGTCGCCGAAGAGCTGGGTGACCAGACGGGCATAAGCGGTCTCAGCGCAGCCTGCGCAGGAGCCGGAGAACTCAAGCAGAGGCTTCTTGAACTGGCTGCCCTTGACAGTCAGATCCTCGACCTCGGGCTTGGGAGCGACCTTGGAAACCATGTAGTTGAAGACTTCCTGCTGGGGAGCCTGGCTCTCCTGAGGAACCATGGTGATGGCCTTGGTGGGGCAGACGCCGACGCAGACGCCGCAGCCCATGCAGTCCAGAGGAGACACGGCCATGGTGTACTGGTAGACACCCTTGCCCTTGCCGGCCTTGATGGGACGGATCTTGGCAGCCTCGGGAGCGTTAGCAGCCTCTTCCTCGGTCAGAGCGAAGGGACGGATGGTAGCATGGGGGCAGACATAAGCACAGTTGTTGCACTGGATGCACTTGTCAGCATTCCACTCGGGAACGGTGACGGCAACGCCACGCTTCTCGTAAGCGGCAGCGCCCAGCTCGAACTGGCCGTCCACATGATCCATGAAAGCGGAGACGGGCAGACTGTCACCGTCCATCTTGCCCACGGGCAGGAGGATGTTCTTAACCATCTTGACCAGCTCGGGCTTGCCTTCCAGGACGGAGTCGTCGGCAGCGTCAGCAGCCTCTGCCCAAGCGGCGGGGACATCCATCTTCACGTATGCGGTAGCACCGGCATCGATGGCGTTCCAGTTCTTCTCAACCACGTCCATGCCCTTCTTGGCATAGGAAGCCTCGGCAGCGGCCTTCATGTACTTGACGGCATCCTCTGCGGGCATGATCTTAGCCAGGGAGAAGAAAGCGGACTGGAGAATGGTGTTGGTGCGCTTGCCCATGCCAACCTTCTCGGCCAGGTCAATGGCGTTGATGGTGTAGAGCTGAATGTTGTTCTTGGCAATGTAACGCTTGGCATCAGCACTGAGATGGTGCTCCAGCTCCTCAGCGTTCCACTGGCAGTTGATGAGGAATACGCCACCGGGCTTTACGTCGTTGACGATCTTGAAGCCCTTGGTGATGTAAGAGGGGTTATGGCAAGCCACGAAGTCAGCCTTGTTGATGTAGTAGGGGCTCTTGATGGGCTTGTCACCGAAGCGCAGGTGGGAGATGGTCACGCCACCGGTCTTCTTGGAGTCATACTGGAAGTAAGCCTGAACGAACTTCTCGGTATGGTCACCGATGATTTTGATGGAGTTCTTGTTAGCACCGACAGTGCCGTCGCCGCCCAGACCCCAGAACTTGCACTCGATGGTGCCTTCTGCGGCGGTGTTGGGGGAGGGCTTCTCCTCCAGGGACAGGTAGGTCACGTCGTCGTTGATGCCCAGGGTGAACTGACGCTTCATCTCGTCCTTGTTCAGCTCGTCAAATACGGCGAACACGGAAGCGGGAGGCGTATCCTTGGAACCCAGACCGTAACGGCCGCCGATGACGGGGATCATACGGCCGGCATTGGCCAGAGCGGTAACAACGTCCAGATACAGAGGCTCGCCCAGAGCGCCGGGCTCCTTGGTGCGGTCCAGAACAGCGATCTTCTTGCAGGTTGCGGGAATGGCAGCCAGCAGCTTATCGGCACGGAAGGGACGGTACAGGCGGACCTTGATCAGGCCGACCTTCTCGCCGTGGGCGTTCAGGTAGTCCACGACCTCCTCAGCGACGTCGCAGAAGGAGCCCATGCAGATGGTGTCGCGGTCAGCGTCCTCAGCGCCGTAGTAGTTGAACAGC
>JAZNVK010000018.1:0-5177 GCA_045592805.1 Faecousia sp. | reverse complement strand
GACGCACTTGATAGCGCTCCAGCAACTCCAGAATTGGTGTGCATTCGTAGCCTTTATACCGGGGCGGATAGTGTAAAAAAACAAGTTTTTTCTTTTCCCCCGCTGATTTTAATGAGGTTTCCAGACGAATCAGTTCTCGCTTGAATATCTTGTCATTATGACTTCCCACAGCGGCATCCTCTTCAAAGAACCAGCCCCGTGTTCCGCAAATGGCAATATCCTCATAGACATAGGCATTATTATTGAGAATCAGCATGTCAGAGAAGTCATTCTCCTGACAGAAGCTATAGAATTTCTTAGCGGTAGACCACCAATAATCGTGGTTTCCTTTTAAGATGATCTTTCGGCCGGGAATAGCATTGATAAAGGAGAAATCCTCACGGGCACCGCCCAGATCCAGCGCCCAGGTCAAATCTCCCAGAAGAACGGTGGTATCCTCGGGTGTAATGACGCTGAGACCTTCTCTCAGCTTTTCCACGTAGTTATTCCATACGCCGCCAAAAACATCCATGGGCTTATCTGTACCAAAGGACAGGTGCAGATCTCCTATGGCATACAGCGCCATCCGCGTTCCTCCTCTCTAAAGCAGCCGCAGAAGGTTGTGATAGAAAATTCGATCCAGCAGAGCCGTATCATAGCCCTTTGTCTGCAGGAATTCATAAAATGAAGCATAGCTCTCCACGCCATGGAAGCCCTCGGCAAGGACTTCACAGCCGTCCAGATCTCCTCCAAGCATAACACCTGTTTCTCCCAGAATGTCCAGCATATGCTCCAGGTGCCGCAGCAGACAATCATAATCTGCGTTCTCACCGAGAAATACGGGGTATAAATTCAGCCCTGCTGCACCGCCGGTCTCCCCAATGGCACGAAGCTGGTCGTCCGTCAGGTTGCGGCTATGATCCCAAAGGCTGCGACAGTTGCTGTGGCTGGCAACAATGGGTGCGTCGGTGACCCGAATCAGATCCCAAAAAGAAGCCTCGCCCAAATGACTGACATCGATCAGGATTCCAAGCTGCTGCGCAGTTTTCACAAAGGCTCTGCCCCGGTCTGTCATAGGCTGGGTTCCACCGTGAAAACCTGCAAGAGAATTATCCGCATTCCAGGTCATAGTGGTCATAACAAAGCCCTGATTCCGAAGCCAAGGCAATCGCTCAGGGTCACAATCGATGACCTCCGCGCCCTCCACACTAAGGAGGGCAGCAAATCTACCCCGGGAATGCAAACGGGCAGCGTCAGAACCGTTTGCGGCAAAGGCGATCCTTTGAGAATTCGCTGAAATTTCCTTACGCAAATAGTCCAGAGGTTTCAGAAGCAGATCCTCTGCACTCCAGGGCAGATTCCGGATCCCGGCCAGGCTGCAAAAAGCGAAGAGCTGACCGTAGCTTTCATACTTCCCTGCCCGTTTCAGATCAATATGACCGTCGTTTTCCCAAAGATGCTGTCCCTTCCGGTACAGCTCAAAGGCGGTATCACAATGCGCGTCAAATAATCTGATACTCATTGAAAGGCATCCTCCAAATGGTAGATTTGGGGCTTTTTCGTCTCTGCACCCTCAGGGGCATATACTTCGATTACATCAAATCGGGCATTCAGATCCATACAATCCTTCTGTGCAAGAAACAGCTCTGCCGCCACCTTAATACGTTGCTGCTTTCTGCTGTGAACAAACTCCATGGCCTGTGCAAAGTCAGAATTTTTGCGCAGCTTTACCTCGACGAAAACGATGGTCTTTTTCTTCTGCGCAATCAGGTCAATCTCGCCCATGCGGCAGCGATAATTGGCGTGGAGGATCTTGTAACCCTTTTTTCGAAGGTACTCGGCAGCAAGGGTCTCTCCCCAGTGCCCAAGCAGATTACTGTCCATAGAATTTCTTCAAAAAGGTCTTTCGGTGAATGGGACAGGGACCGTGCTCCGTAAGCGCAGCATAATGTGCCTTTGTGCCGTAACCCTTATGTACGCAGAAGCCATACTGCGGATACACCTCCGCCTGTTCCTCCATGTAGCGGTCTCTGGTCACCTTGGCAAGGATGGAAGCAGCAGCAATGCTTGCGCTGAGACTATCGCCCTTGACAATGGTTTTAACTTCCACATTCTCCAAAATCGGATCCCGATTGCCGTCAACCAGAGCCAGCTGCGGCTTCACGCTCAGCTGCTCAACCGCACGACGCATGGCTAAAAATGTAGCCTGGAGAATATTGATATCATCAATTTCCCGATGATCGGCAAAGGCAATGCCGTAGGATACCGCTTTCTCGCAGATCACATCGTAAAGCTCTCTGCGCTTTTTATCCGTCAGTTTTTTAGAGTCATTCAGGCCTTCAATCTCCAGACCCTTGGGGAGAATCACCGCAGCAGCGCAAACAGGACCGGCAAGAGGACCTCTGCCCGCTTCGTCAATGCCGCAGATCACTTCAAAGCCATTATCCATAGCTTCCAGCTCATATTTCCAAAGTTCGCTCATACTACTTTCCCTCTCAATCCGGTGTAAAGCTGAGCCGCTGACGAAGGCCGTCATTGTCCAGCTCGTAAATGATCGTACCGTTAGGCAGGATTTCTTTGCTCATGGTGCTGCGGGCACCGGTGCAATAGCTTTTTGCGACACTGTCAGTATCATCGGTTTCCACCTCGGAGACGAAGACATCACGCATCTGGTTGTTGCTGCACTGATTAAAAATCTCACGAATCAACTCATAGATCATAGGGAGGATCCTCCAAAGTAAAGCGTCCGATTTTACAGCTGCGGTATTCTTCCAGCAGAATTCTTGCCATACGTTCTGTATCGATCTCCCCTCTTGCAAGAAGGAAACCGCGCTTTCTGCCGGCTTCGGTCAGCAGGTCATAGCCTGCAGCATCCTCCGGCATTTCCAGCTTGTAGCGCTGCCGAAGGGCATCGGGATATCGTTTCCAGAGCATCTGAATCAGATGACAGGCCAGAGTCTCCACGTCAAGGATATCGTCCTTTACAGCGCCGGTATAGGCAAGGCGGCGACCGACTTCCTCATCATCAAATTTCGGCCAGAGAATACCTGGCGTATCCAGCAGCAGCAGACCGCGGTCCACGGTTACCCACTGCTTACCACGGGTCACACCGGGACGGTTTTCTGCCTTAGCGCCCTTTCGGCCGGACACCTGGTTGATAAAGGTGGACTTACCAACATTGGGAATTCCAACGATCATCAACTTCAAAGGCTTATTCACAAAACCACGCTGGGCATAACGCTCCAGTTTTTCCTTCAGGAGCTCCCGAACCGCCGGAATGAAGCGGTCGATCCCTTTGCGGCTCTTGCAATCCGTACGCACAACGGCGTAACCTAAGTTCTTAAAATAATTGCTCCAGGCATCGGTTCCGGCAGGATCTGCCAGGTCAATGCGGTTTAAGATCACCATACGGGGCTTGTTTCCGCAGATGGCATCGATATCCGGGTTTCTGCTGGAGAGTGGAATTCGGGCATCGATCAGCTCACAGACCGCATCCACCAGCTTCAGGTCTTCCTCCATCTTGCGGCGGGTCTTGGTCATGTGGCCGGGATACCACTGAATATTCATTTTATCATCCATTATGATACTGCTCCGATTCTGCTAAAATCTCTTTCCTTGGTGACGCTGTCCTCACCCGGGAAGATCACAAACAGCACCTTCCCCAGTACTTGATCCAGACTGATCTGTCCGATACGGGAGTCCCGGCTGTCCGCTGAATTATTACGATTATCGCCCATGACAAAGATGCAGTTATCTGCAACGGTCACTTCCATAGGCAGATTATAGGCTTCAATCATCGCTTCATTGATATAGGGTTCATGAAGTGCAACACCATCGACAAAGACCCGAATCTGTCCGTTATCCTTGCGGATGCTGACAGTCTGACCCTCCGTAGCAATGACGCGCTTAACAATGGGCTCTCCATCGCGGAAAGACATCTTTCTGGCTACGATAATATCGCCGTATTCCAGATCACCCATGATGATATTGCTCTCCAGAGCAAGGTAATCTCCGCTAACCAGCGTAGGCAGCATGGAACCGCCGTTGACGCCAACCAGGCGCACGCAGAAGACAAATACAAGTGCTATGCCTGCCAAAATATAGACCAAATCATGAAGGAGGGCGTACAGGTCAAAAAGACCACCCTTCTTTTCCTGTTTGTTTTCGTTATTTTCATGCGCCTGATGGTGCAGCTGATCCTGTTTCATAATATTTTCCTTTCGCTAAATCCAAATAACTATGCTATTCTAAGAAATCATTATACACCAAATTGAATTGGAAATAAAGCGCAAATATAAAAATTTCGTCCGACTTTGGAAAGTCGGACGAAATAATTTACAGTTTCTTCATTCTTTCTTCGCTCTCGGTCAGCTGCTTCAGCAGATTCTCCATTTTCAGAGCCTTCTCCTGCTCTGCTTTCACAACAGCCTCGGGAGCCTTGGCTACAAAGCCGGGATTGGAGAGCTTGCCACGGATGCTGTTGAGCAGCTTCTCGGTCTTCTCCTTCTCCTTGGCAATACGGGCCAGTTCCTTCTCCACATCCACCAGCTGCGCCATGGGCATATACAGGGCAGCATCATGGGTGACACAGGAGGCCATGGACTCATAGCCCTCAGGCTCCGTTGCACTGATGATAACCTCATCGGCATAGGCCAGGCGGCTCATAAAGCCCTCACCTGCACGGAAGGTTGCTTCCTTCCCTGTGACAATATAAAGGCTGCACTTCTTGGAGGGAGGAACGTTCATCTCAGCGCGGCGGTTACGAACGGCACGGATGGCATTCATAATGCTCTCCATATCGTTCTCCTCGGTCTTGAAGCTGAGCGCTTCGTCGTACTTGGGCCAGGAGGCGATGATCAGAGCCTCGCCCTCGTGCGGGATGGCCTGCCAGATCTCTTCTGTAATGAAGGGCATGAAGGGATGCATCAGACGGAGGATCTGATCCAGAACGTAGAGCAGAACCTTCTGTGCAACCAGCTTGCTCTTCTCATCCTCACCGTAGAGACGAGCCTTGGTCAGCTCAATGTACCAGTCGCAGTAGCTGTCCCAGATGAAATCATAGCACTTCTGCTCCGCAACGCCCAGCTCATACTTGTCCATGTTCTCCGTAACCTCGGCAACCAGGGTGTTGAGCTTGGACAGGATCCACTTATCAGCGGTCTCCAGGTCTGCGGCATCGGGCAGTTCATTCTTCTCAA
>JAZNVK010000017.1:0-6125 GCA_045592805.1 Faecousia sp. | reverse complement strand
GATCTACCTCCCCGTGGACGCTGTTGCAGACGATCAGCTCCCCGTCCACCTCCACCTGTCCCTGGCAGAGGAAACGGCGGGACTCGATATCCTCGATCTCCTCCAGAGCCGCCGCTGCGGTGACCACCTTGAAGATGGAGCCGGGAATGTAGCTGGCACCGGTGAAACGGTTGACGAAAACGGCCTCAAACTCCGGCGCTTCCTCATCAATGACAGGGGGATCGGTGGGGTCAAAGTTGGGAGAGGATACCATGCACAGGATCTCGCCGGTGCGGTAATTATACACACCCACCACACCCTTCTTCCCTTCCAGGGCGTTCTGCGCCGCCGCCTGTACCGTGGCGCTGAGGGTCAATTGCAGCTGTCCCTCCTTGTTCCCGGAGCCGAAGCTGCCGCTGAAGCGGTCGTAGCCCATAAGGTCGTCGCTGTATTCTTCTAAAATCACACGCTGGATCTGCAGGCGGTTATCCCCCAGCACATGAAGCATGGCCTTACGGAGGGTGGGATCGTCGCTGTAGGTTCTGCCCTGATCCTTCTCCATGAGAAAAACACCGCTGCGGTCAACGACGGTATACTTGTCGCCGCCGTAGTCCGGCGTATCCGCCAGCGCCACGGAGCGGTAGGCCGCCCATTGGGAGGCATTGACTCCGTACTGCACCAAAATCACCACCAGGCCGCCTAAGAGCACCAGCGCCAGAACCATGGTCAGCCAGGCACGCTTGGAGAGCTTATTCATCTGAATACACCTCCTTGGCGTGGACGGTTCGGACAGCAAAGCTGGCATCCTGACGGGTATCGCCGGAGCGGATAAAGGCCAGCAGACCCCATACACAGAGCATGCTGGAGCCGCCGTTGGACACAAAGGGGAAGGTCACACCTGTCAGGGGCAGCAGATCCATGGTGCCGAAGACATTCAAAATGGTCTGGGTCAGCAGCACCGCAGCTGCAGCGCAGGAGGCGATGGTGAAGAAGCTGCTGCGGCCGACGGCACTGGAACGCACCACAAACACACCCAGGCAAACGATAGCCAGCACCGCAGAGATGCCGATGAGCAGTCCCCACTCCTCGCAGACCAGCGCAAAGACCAGATCCGTATCGGAGGCGGCTACATACTTCAGCCAGCCGTTGCCTCCCCCCAGGCCGAAGAGGCCGCCGGAGGCGATGCACATCATGGCACGGACCTGCTGATAGCCGCCGTTTATGGGGTCGTCCCAGGCGTGACCCCAGGTATTGAAGCGGCTGAGGACATGGGGCGGCAGATCCATAAAGAGAAGCAGCAGCACACCGAAGCCCACCACCGTGCCAACCAGCGCCAGCGCCGCAAAGTTGCCGCCGCGCAGGAGGCAGATGACCAGCAGAGTCACAAAGAAGATCAGCGCCGTACCAAAGTCATTCATCACCGCCAGGCACAGGCAGATAAAGCCGGTATAGACAATGAACAGGATCACATTTCGCTTGCTGACGATACGATCCATGGTGGACGCGCCCACATAGATAAAGCAGAGCTTCACCAGCTCCGAGGGCTGGAAGGACATGGAGCCGATGGAGATCCAGTTTTTCGCGCCGTTGATCTCCTCACCGATCAAGAGGTTGATCAGCAGCAGCAAGATGCCGCCCACCGCCGCGAAATAGCGGAATTTGGCTGCCCTGGGCAGGCTGCGCAGGGACCAGCCGATGACACCGTAGATCACCAGACCGCCTGCAATACAGATGATCTGCTTCATCATCTCCGTAGGGGCGCAGGTGGCGATGACGGAGAGTCCCAGAGTGGTGAGGAAAAATGCCAGAGTCTCCACATCGAAGCTGCGGCGGCGCAGCAGGGTCAGGATCAGAAGCAGTGTCCATTCCATGGCCATCAGGATCACGAAGCCCAGCATAACCGTAGAAATAGCCTCGGTTCGCAGGTTCATCCACAGCTGCAAGGCCGTAAAAACCTGAAATACCGTCAGCAGCAGCAAGGTCAGACCGGGGCGCACCATGCTGGCAGGACGGGTGCGGTTATGGCGCTGCTCCCGCAGCTCCTCCGCTGTAACGGGAGCCAGGATCATCTCCACGCCGCCCAGGGAGATCACGTCGCCGTAATTCACCGCCTTGACACGGATCTTCTTGCCGTTGACGGTCACATTGCCACGGGAGCCGATATCCGTCACAGACCAGCTGCCGTCGTCATAGTGGGTCAGAACCGCATGGTTACGGGATACAGTGGAAAAATTCACCACAATATCCGAGCCCCTGGAACGGCCGATAATATTCTCCCAATGGGTCACGGGGAGCTGACTGCCGTCGGGCATCACCAGCCAACCCCAGACCTCCGGCTCACGACGGAAGCGAATTAAGGGCTTAGCGCAGCGCCAGAGGATCCACAGCACCAGAACGGGCGCAACAATGCGCCACACTGCTCCGAACACATAGGCCACATCCGCACCGGCATCCTGAAACCAGGCATTTACCGCTTCAAACACAGTTCTCCCCTCCTCTCTCTTATTTTGCGCGCAAAAGGGGCTTTTCAGCCCCTTTTATGCATCGTAATCGTCTTCATATTCGTCCTCTGCTTCCACATTCATGTCGTAACCCGGCTCCATGGAGGCAAAGGAGTAATTTGGTGCGGGATCTACGGGCAGATCCTCCACACATTGCAGGGAATAGTAAATATCCGTGGGCAAGGGATAGCGCTTCTTTGCCAGACGGCGGTCAATACCGTCGGAGATCAGGGAGTAGATCACCGCAAAGATAGGCACACCCAGCAGCATACCGCCGAAGCCAAAGATACCGCCGAAGACCAGAATAGAGGTCAGCACCCAGAAATCGGAGATGCCCAGCTTCTCGCCCAGGATGCGGTTTTCGATGATATAGCCGTCGATCATCTGCAGCACGATGATAAAGATCACGAAATAGAGTGCGTTGATGGGCTTATCAATGAGCAGCAGCAGTGTAGAGGGAATGGCGCCCAGGAAGGGACCGAAGAAGGGAATGATATTGGTCACGGCGATGATCACGGAGATCAGAGGCGCATAGGGCATCCCCAAAATCAGCATGACGACATAGGTGATGACACCCACCAGCAGGGCATCTATCAGCTTGCCGATGACATAGTCCCCGAAAATGCGGTTGGTACGGCGGGAAATCTCGAAAATGCGGTTGGCATGGGAGGTACTGAACAGGGCGATGGTGATCTTCTTGGCCTGGGAGCAGAGCTTCTTCTTGTAGACAAGAATATACACCGCCGCAATAATACCCACGATGGCATTGAAAACCCCTACCACCACACTGGTCACAGAGCTGGTCACATCTCCCAGCAGCGACCAGACATCCAGCTCCGACAGCCAGGTCTGTAAACCGCCCAGGAGCCCCTCCACGACCTCATAAAGCCAATCTGCCACTTCCACATCCAGCTTCAGCCCGTTGAGCTTCTCCACGATGGTCAAATAATAGCCCTCTAACTTGGGCAGCAGCTCCGCCACGCTGTTATACAGTGCCTGTCCCACCAGGGGCAGCAGGGCGCAGATGGCCAATAGGAACACGATGACGGAAACCGTCACAGAGACCGCGGTACACAGCTTCTCCGCAAAGCGCTCCTTCAGCGGCTTCTTCCGCTTGGCAAGGAGCTTATGCATCCACTTCATGGTGACCTTCATTATAGGATTCATGAAATAGGCAAAGAGACAGCCATAGAGAATGGGCGAAATGATGCTGAAGAATTTCATAATCAGATCATAAAAACCGCTCAAATTGGAAAATACGATCCAAAACAGCGCACAGGCCACAAAGGCAAGAAATGCCGTCAGGCCCCATTTGAAGAATTTCTCGTTGCGGTGCAGCTTCATAGCTTTTCCCTTTCTTTTTCAATCTGTTTATAGGATATCACGAAGTTTCTCAATCGTCAAGTACAGAAACCATACCCAGGTACTTGCATTTTCAGTCCTGTTTATGGTATTGTAAAGAGGAAGAATTACAGGAGGGCATTTTTATGGCAAAAAGTGAACGTCAGAAGCTGAAGCTGCTGTATCTACGGGACTACCTGCGGCAGAACACCGATGAAGAGCATCCTGCCACGGTGCAGCAGCTGATCGATTTTCTGGAGAGTAAGGATATCCGCGCCGAGCGGAAGAGTATCTACAATGACATTCTCGCCCTCAATGAGTATGGTACGGAGGTACTCCACCGCAGAGGTAAAAATGGCGGCTACTATGTATCCCAGCGGGATTTCCAGCTCCCGGAGCTGAAGCTGCTGGTGGATGCAGTGCTGTCCTCCCGTTTCCTCACGGCAAAACAGTCCATGGAGCTGATCCGCAAGCTGGCCTCTCTGTCCAGCGCCCATGAAGGAGAGCTGCTGCGCCGTGAGATCGTGCTGGCAGGTCGGGTCAAGACCCAGGAGGACAATATTTTTGACAAGGTGGATGTAATCCACGATGCCATTGCCAAAAATAAGAAGATCTGCTTCCGTTACTTCGACTGGGGCGTGGATTTGAAAAAGCACTACCGTCCCAAGTCCTATATTGCCAGCCCTTACGCCCTGCTGTGGGACGACGAAAACTACTATCTCATTGCCGACTCCGCCCGTCACGGCTTGACCCACTATCGGGTGGACAAGATGGAGGAACTTTTCATCTCCTACGATCCCCGGGAGTTCACCCAGGAGGCAAAGGAGTTCAACCCCGCCCGTTATTCTTCCGAGGTTTTCGGTATGTTCCGTGGGGAGCGGAAGCAGGTGAAGCTGCGGCTGGAGAATTCCCTGGCAGGCGTGGTGGTGGATCGCTTCGGCAAGGATATTCTGATGATCCCCGACGGAGAGACGCACTTTGTGCTGACGGTCAATGTGGCGCTGTCTCCCAATTTCTTTGGTTGGGTGGCAGGCTTCGGCGGAAGAGCCGCCATTCTCTTCCCCAAAAGTGCCGTCAAAGCCTACCGTGAACACTGTCAGGCGGCGCTGGATGCCCTCCCCGAGGGCTGAAACACCGGGTGTCTGCCCCGATCCAGGGCGTTGAGCAGCACATAGCCCAATGCACCCACGGTCTCGATGAGCATATCGTTCATGGTATCGATCAGGCCAATGTCCAGATAGCCCTCCATGGGCATACCGTTGACAGTAACAGACTCGATCCCCTTTAAGTGTCCCAGCTCCCCCAGCTGACCGCCGATCAGATAGGAGTGGATCTGGGTAATATAGGTATCATTCTGCATATCCATGGCAAAGAGCCGATCCGCCCCGTATTCAAAGAACTCCCACAGCACCGCCACCGCCATGGAAAAGCACAGGGCAAAGACCGCCGTCAAGGCAGGAGACAGGTTCTTCCCATGGTTGAGATGCTGCGCTAAAAACAGCCCCAGCATGGCGAAAAACACACCGCCGGCGCAGTGCAGCAGCTTATCCCACCAGCTTGTCAGGTGGTACAGGCGGTAGCCGTCACCCAGGAGAGGCCCCAGGGCATAGGCCAGCATAAAGAAGTACACCGGCAGGGCAATGGTGCAGCAGAAATGCTTCTCCACACCCAGAGGAATCGCCAGGAGAACCACGGTCAGCAGCGCCAAAAGGCCGCAGAGTATTTTCTTCTTAGAGAAAAGCCAAAGGGCAGAGCCAAGGCAGAACAGCTGGCAAAGGAACATCACTGCCACCTTGATCCGCCATTTTTTCGGTTTGGATTTCCATTTTTCCGCCATCCTCATAAGCGCACAATCCCCTCATCATAATATACAGAATACTTTACCGCCCTTTCCTGACCAAAATAGAAACGCGGTGTAACAATTCTGTGAATAAACCCAGCAGACGGGGGGAGGGTGAAGGGGGGAGGCTCCAAACATGGATCTAAAAAGAGTCAAATAGATGTTTATCGGTCTGTTTGCTGCACTTCGATAGCCCCCGTAGGGCGCGACCACTGGGCGCGCCGAAACCCGCCGCACCATCGTTAGAAGCCGTAGGGGCGATTATCAATCGCCCGTGGCACTACCGTTAAACAATACCATTCATCGTTACTACGGTACAAACTTACCACTTTGCTCCGCTGCGCGGGGCGTTCCTTTCTTGCTTCGCCAAGAAAGGAACCAAAGAAGGCGACTTGGGGGAGGCGCTCAGATTGTGCTGTGGTAACACTTCTGCGTTTCGGTGCTACCCCCGACAGCCCAAATTC
>JAZNVK010000016.1:0-1711 GCA_045592805.1 Faecousia sp. | reverse complement strand
ACTCCTTGGCTCACAGAACGACATGGCTACGATCCGACTTGTGAAATGCCTCCTGAATTATTCTACGATTGCCAGAATGTCGCTCTGGCGGACGATGGAGTACTCCTGATCGTCCAGCTTGACCTCAGTGCCTGCGTACTTGGCGATGACGACCTTGTCGCCAACCTTAACAACCATCTTCACCTCGTTGCCGTCTACCAGACCGCCGGGACCCACTGCGATGACCTCAGAGATCACGGGCTTTTCCTTGGTGGCGGTGGAGAGGATGATGCCGGAAGCGGTGGTCTCCACGGCCTCCACGGGCTTCAGCAGGACACGGTCTGCCAGGGGTGTCAGTTTCATAGTAAATTCCTCCTGATATTCTGGGCGGCTGAACCGCCGTAAATTATGTTGTAATTTAGCACTCACAGCTGTCGAGTGCTAACAAGTATATAATACCCAAATTTTTCGTAAAGTCAAGAAAAATTTGTAAACTTTCTGCAACAAATCAGAAAATTCCAAGGCTCCGCCCCACAAATTCCTCCCCCTCCGCACTTCAGAGCGCCGCAGACAGAACAGCCCCTCATGGCAGGATATCTATAATTATGTGATTCTGCGCACAAAATATTTAATAATTTTGTGAAGACGGTTGATTTGTTCACCAGTTCTGAGTATAATAATAGTGTGATTACAAAGCCTCAAAACCCCAATAATTGTGTGAAGGCGTGATTTTATGGAACGATTGATATTGAAGAAACTGCTTGAATGGAAGAATTCACCCTATCGCAAGCCGCTGATTCTGAAGGGTGTGCGTCAGGTGGGAAAGACCTGGATTCTGAAAGAGTTCGGCAGACGCTATTATGAAAATACCGCTTATTTCAACTTTGACGAAAACGAAGAGTATAAACAGTTCTTTGAAACTACCAAGGATGTGGATCGGATTCTGCAGAATCTGATGCTGGCCAGCGGCTATAAGATTTTGCCTGAAAAGACACTTATCATTTTTGACGAGGTGCAGGACTGCCCCAAGGTCATCAATGCCATGAAGTATTTCTGTGAGAATGCTCCGCAGTATCACATTGCCTGTGCCGGTTCGCTGCTTGGCATTGCCCTGGCTAAACCCTCTTCTTTCCCTGTAGGAAAGGTCAACTTCATGCAGATCGACCCCATGACATTTATGGAGTTTCTTCTTGCAAACGGTGATGAGAACCTTGTGAAATATTTGGAGAGCGTGGACACGCTTGCTCCGATTCCCGATGCTTTTTTCAATCCTTTATATGAGAAGCTAAAGATGTACTATGTTACCGGAGGTATGCCGGAATCGGTAAAGATGTGGACGGAGGCCCGTGACGTATCTGCCATGCAGGAAGCTCTGTCCGATATCATCGGTGCTTACGAACGTGACTTTGCCAAACATCCCAACCTCACAGAGTTTCCGAAGATCTCTATGATCTGGAAATCAGTTCCCTCTCAGTTGGCAAGAGAGAACAAGAAGTTTATCTATAAGGTTGTCAAAGAAGGCGCAAGAGCTCGTGAGTATGAGGACGCTCTGCAATGGCTGGTAGATGCCCGTTTGGTGCATAAAGTCTACCGCAGCAGCGCACCCGGTCTTCCTGTGGCCGCTTATGATGATCTGTCTGCGTTCAAACTCTATTTGGTGGACGTAGGTCTGCTCCGTCGTCTGGCACAATTAGCTCCTACGGCTTTTGGCGAAGGCAACCGCCTGTTCACC
>JAZNVK010000015.1:0-8440 GCA_045592805.1 Faecousia sp. | reverse complement strand
TGGTGCCAAAGGAGAACGGATTGCCACACCAGTGTGCGCACTGGTTCGCAATGACAGACTTAATACAGCAGACGACAGACCGATAAGCATCTATTTGACGGTGGTGCAGTGGGCAAACAGTGGGTTCGCCCCTATTGCTCTGTAACAGTTTATTTTTTACTTTCTGAAAGTGACCCTTCGTTGCATTTTATAAGCATTCATACAATTATTGTGAAAAACGATTATGCAACAATATAAAGCTTTAAAAGTTACAAAGTACTATGGGGTTCGACGAGGGAGTGTCTGAAAAACTCGGTGCCAGGGGCAGGATGTATCCTGCCCCTACGGATTCTGACGGTGGTGCGGTGGGTCTCTTCGGGCTTGGTTGGGATGGGTGACGGATTTTATGGGTGCTTCGGTGGCTTGGGCGCTTGCATTTGTGGGGTGGATGGTGTATAATTATTCTGAAGTATTATGTTCTTTCCGAGGAGGGGTTTTTATGGGTCAGGCGATGCGGCGTTTTGTGTCTGAACGGCGGTTTTCTCTGCTTTTGGCGCTGGTGCATTGGCTCAGCAGCTTCTTTACCGAGAGGCTGATTCTGACGGTCTCTCCCATGGCACACCTTGTGGACTATATCCTCTGCAAGCTGATCCTTCTGGGGGCGCTTGTACTGCTCTGGGATTTCGTGTTCCGCATTTTTAAGAACAAGAATTCCCGCCGTACCGCTATGTATGCCCTTCCCTATTTGCTGGTGCTGGTCTTCTGGCTGTTCCTGCGGCATCCCTTTGTACTGGAGGGGGACGAGCTGAACCTCTTCACCCGTGCCACAGAGCTGGACAGCTTCGCCTACTGGTTTAACTATTTCTCCGGCTATTACTGGATCATGTGTCTGATGATTCTGCCCTTCCCCATGGGGCCGGTGTTCATCAAACTGCTGCTGCAGGCACTGGTGGTGGGTTACTGCCTGAACCGTCAGAGAAATCACAGCGGCAAATGGGCGACACTGCTGCTGTATCTGCCCTTCCTGCTGCCCTTTGTGCTGGATCTGGGGCTGTCTGCCCATCGGCTGCCGCTGTACGGTATGCTGTATCTTTTCCTGGCCGCCAAGCTCTTCTACGACCACAAAGAGCGTCGCTCTTTGGATCGCAAGACCCTGGTGCTGCTCAGCCTGATCATCGGGGTATTGGCCTTCTGGAGAACGGAGGGTATTTACCTGACAGTCTTCGGTGCGGCGCTGATTTTGATCGCCTACCGAATTCCTCTGCGGAATAATTGGAAAACGCTGTGGAAAAAGGCGCTGTGCTACTGCCTGATCCTGCTGCTGTTGGCACTGCCCCAGCTGAGCGCCTATACCAATGCCCCCGCTCCCCTCTCCCTGAGAACCAAGCCTCTGTGCGGCTATGCCCTGAGCAATATGCTGCGCTGCGGTCTCAACGTGGAGGAGATTCCAGCAGAGGACTATGCTGCCATTGATGCCTATCTGCCCATGGAGGAGGTACTGGCTTATAATGAGCGCCGTGGGGACAGCGGCTTTGCCCAGGCCGATGTAATGGAACTGGTGCGTCCGGATATTGACTATCCCACCCAGGAAAAATTCTGCGATGCGGTAAAGCGGCTCATCATTCATCACCCCTTCCTCTACCTGAAATCCCAGCTGCTGGCCTTCAACTACACTTCCATCCAATACCCTTTGACGGGGGATCTGAAAAACACGCTGCTCTACGGCTCGTATCGGCAGTGGCTGCCTCTGATTTTGTGCTTTGTCTTCTTTGTTTACAGCCTGCTGCGCAAGCGGTGGATGACCCTGGCTCTCAGCTTCTGCGCCCTGTGCAACTGGGCGCTGGTCACGGCGCTGATGCCTGCGGCCTATGCTAAATATTTCTATGTGGACTATCTGATGGGCTGGTTCCTGCTCTTTGTGGGGCTGAGCTGCCTGCTGGGTCGGCGGAGGGAGCAGATCTATGACTAAGCTGCTGAAGAAATTCTGCGCCTTTCTCCTCTGCTCCGGCATCGGCTGGCTCATTGATTTCGGTATTTACTGGCTGCTGACCTCTCAATTCGGCTTTCCGGTCACCGGAGCCAATTACATCAGCTCCATTCCCGCCATTACCTTCGTCTTCTTTGTCTCCACCCGAAAGACCTTCCTTTGCAGGCCGGACGGTCTGAGCAAGGCGGCAAAGTATGTGATCTATGTGGTATACCAGCTGCTTCTGCTGACCGCCGTCTCCTTTTTGGCAGGCTGGCTTCACCCCATTTTGCAGGAGGCGCTCCCCGCTTTCCGGGATTACACAAAACTCCTGAGCAAGGTCTGCATTACCCCGATCACCATGATCTGTAACTTCTTTGTGCTGCGAATGATCGCAGAGAAATGGTAAGTATGATGGAAAAGATTTTGATTTTTATCCCCATGTACAACTGCGAAAAGCAGATTCCCCGTGTGCTGGGGCGCATTGCCGCCCTGCCGGAGGAGGAGCAGCAGCTGTTTTCTCAGGTGCTGGTGGTGGACAATCGCAGCACCGACGGTAGCTTACATGCTGCAGAAAGCGCCATGGATCAGGTGAAGATCCCTGTAAAGCTGATCCGCAACTGCGAAAACTACTCCCTGGGCGGCTCCCATAAGGTGGCCTTTGGCTATGCCATAGAAAACGGCTTTGACTATGTGGTGGTGCTCCACGGCGACGACCAGGGCGACCTGGCGGATCTGGTGCCCTATGTGAAGGAGGGCATCCACCGCAAGCTGGACTCTCTTCTGGGTTCCCGTTTCTCCAAAGGCTCCAGACTGGTGAATTACAGCCGTTTCCGCATTTTCGGCAACAAGGTCTTTAACCTCTTCGCCTCCCTCTGCGCCGATCGGCGGATCTACGATCTGGGCTCCGGTCTGAATATCTACAAAACCGCCTATCTGAAGGAGCGCTTCTACCTGCCCTACCCCAACGATCTGAGCTTTAACGTATTTTTACTGCTCTACGGAATCTATGTAAAGTCCGAATTCCGCTTCTTCCCCCTGACCTGGCGGGAGGAGGATCAGGTGAGCAACGCAAGGCTTTGGAAGCAAACGAAGCGGATGCTGAAATTGATGTTCACCTACGTGTTCCGCAGGAAAAAGGTCTTTGCCGTAAAAGAGAATGAATTCAGCGCCATAGACTACCGCTTTGAGGTCATGGCGCAAAAGGAGCGATAAGGATGCATCTCATTATGCCCATGGGCGGTGCCGGTACCCGATTTTTCAACAACGGCTATGACTGCCCCAAACCCTTGCTGCTTTTGCAGGGCAAGCCTTTCTTCTACTGGTCTGCCCGTTCTGTGCTCAGTTGCTGCCAGGTGGAGAGTCTGACCTTCGTGGTGCTGCAGGAGCATATTGACCGTTTTGACATTGATAAGCGGATTTTGGAGTACTTCCCTCAGGCGAAGATCGTTTCTCTGCCCAAGGTGCTGCCCGGTGCGGTTCTGACCTGCCTGGAGGGTGTGAATGGTTTGGAGGAGGATGCCTCCGTTCTCTTTAACGACTGCGACCATGCCTTTGCTGCCTCCGGGCTCAAGCGTTTTCTGCAGGAGGGAGAAGCCGCTGACGGTCTGCTTCTGACCTTCTCCTCTCAGGAGCCTAAGTTCAGCTATCTTGCCTACGACGAGAAGGGCAACGTGTTGAGAACCGTGGAGAAGGTGGTCATCAGCAACGATGCCATCTGCGGTGCATACTATTTCCGCACGGTTAAGGACTTCAAAGAAAACGCTGCACGCTATCTGGAGAGCTGCACCTACAAAGAGTTCTTTATGAGCGGCGTTTACAATGAGCTGATCCAAAAGGGTGGCATAGTACGGGGTCTGCCTGTGGATTTCCACCTGCCCTTCGGAACGCCGGAGGAATATCTGGCCGCTGAGAGCAGTGAACTGCTGAAGGAGTTGGTATGATGCTCTGGCTGTATTTGGGCATTGCCACCCTGCTGCTCACAATGGGGCATATCTTCAAGGCGCTGCGCTGGCAGCTCTTCCTCTCCGCCTATGAAAAAGTCCCCTCGGAACGGCTGATCAGTTCCCTCAGCGCCGGTTATCTGATCAATTTCTTCATCCCTTTCCATCTGGGCGATGTATTCCGCATCTGGTACGCCGGACGGAAAATGCAGAACGGCTACGGCTACTCCACCGCCACGGTGCTGGTGGATCGTTGCCTGGACATTCTGCTGGTATCCGGTATTTTTGCGGCTATGTATCTGACCGCCCCCACTGCCGTCTCCCAGCGGACGCTGTGGGGATATCTGATATTACTTGCAGTACTTGTGGTGCTGTTTTTGCTGGCGGTACTGTGCAACCGTGGCTTTAAGCAGCTGGCGCTGGGCTTCTGCTCCATCTTCAATGAGGGCATCAAGTTCCGCCTGCTGTTCTTCCTCTGGTCGCTGATCTCCTCTTTCAAGGATCTGTTCCGCAAGATCCGCCTGTGGAAGCTGCTCCTGACCACGGTTCTCATGTGGGGCGCTTATCTGCTGTCCTATTGGTGCCTGTCCCTCTCCCTGCAGGAGCTGCGCTATGAGACCGGTTTGGTGGAGTGCTTCTCCATGTTCTTCGGCGGCGAGGGGCTCTTTGGCTCCACATTTTTCTCCACCTCCGGCATTTTTGACACCACTGCGGAGATTTTGATCTGCGGATACATTCTCCTTCCCCTGCCCATTTTACTGCTTTACAGCCTGATCTGTGCGCTGCGGCGGAGAAAGCAGGAGACCGCAACCCACAGCCCCAGCCGTCTGCTGCCCCAGCGCAAGCCGGAGGAGCAGCTGCAGTTCCTAAGCGCCTATTTTGAGGGCAATCAGCGGCAGGCCCTCCATGCCTATCTGAATATGAACTCCGATGTGGTGATTCTGCGGGATCACTCCTCCGGCTCCGATGCCACCACCATGCTCTGCCTGCGGGAGGATGAAACCCTGTTCCGCAAGTATGCCTTCGGCTATGCCGCTGTGAAACTGAAGGATCAGGCACAATGGCTGGTAGCGCAGCAGGGCAAGCTGCCGCTGCCGGAGATCTGTAACCAAAAAGAAGCCGAGGGCTCCTACTGCTACGACATGCGCTATCCCAAGCCGGGTATTGGTTTCTTCCAGTACATCTACTGCCATCAGGCGGAGGAGAGCTGGGAAATTCTGGAACGGGTTCTGAAGGATCTGCGCAGCGGTCTTTACCCCGAAGAGGGAAGGCTGGTTGTGCCTGAAGCTGTGACCGATTATGTGGACAGCAAGGTCGTTACCAATCTCCGTGCCATCCGCCAGAGTAAGGTGCTGCGTCCCCTGACGGATAGCGAATACCTGACGGTCAACGGTGTGCGCTACCGCAACCTGCCCATGCTGGAGAAAATGCTCTCCATGGAGCGGCTGCAGGAGGTATTTTCCAAGGATACGCTCTCAGAGGTTCACGGCGATCTGACCCTGGAGAACATCATCTGCTACACCCAGCCCAATGCCGAGTCTCCCTATTATCTCATCGATCCCAACCCCGCCAATCCCATAAAGAGTCCTTCCATTGACTATGCCAAGCTGCTGCAATCCCTCCACGGCAAGTACGAGTTCCTGGAGACCTGCCAGCCCCGTCAGATTTCGGAGGGCAGCATTGATTTCCTGCTGCCGGAGTCCCCTCAGTTCCGCAGGATTTATGAGCTCTTCGACCGCTGGTTGCAGACAGAATTCCGCCGGGAAGAGGTCAGAAGCATCTATTACCACGAGATCGTTCACTGGCTGCGGCTGCTGCCCTATCGGCTGCGTCGCAACGAAAACACTGCGCCCTGCTATTATGCAGCCATGATCTTAGTGATGAACCAAATCTATGAACGCTTTGAGGAGGATCACCATGCAGAAAAATAAGCTGGCGATCTTTGATCTGGATGGCACACTTTTTGACACCGTGCCTGCCAACTATGCCGCCTATGCTGCGGTTCTGGGCAAGTATGGCTTTCCGCTGGAAGAGGACTATTTTGCCAGGCACTGCAACGGCAGATATTACAAGGATTTCCTGCCGGAGATCATTGGCGGTGATCCTGTCCTTTTGGAGAAGATCCACAAGGAGAAAATCGCCCTTTATCCCGACTTTTTCCCGAAAATTCGGGAAAATCTGGGGCTGTTTGGGTTGCTGGAAGCGCTGAAAAAGGAGTATCATATTGCCTTGGTCTCCACAGCGGCGAAGCAGAGTGTCTATGCAATTCTGGAGCTGTTCCACCGCAAGGAGGCTTTTGATCTGATCCTGACCCAGGCAGAGGTTCCCAAGAAGAAGCCTGCACCGGACGGTTTTCTCATGGCCATGGAACATTTTTCCGTTGCGGCCAGGGATACGGTAATATTTGAGGACTCCCCCGAGGGCATTGCCGCCGCAAAAGCCTGTGGTGCGCAGTGCTTTGTGGTGCAATCCATCGAATAAACCGCTGCAGCCCCCAAATAATTACTGTTTTCTCCCCTTTCGTCCCTTATACTGTAGAGGACGAAAGGGGATGTTTTTATGGGCGCTCGCTCTCTGCGGCTTTGTTGCGCGATCCTGCTGATGGTCATGGTGGTCACTGTGGGAACCGGTATCGTTTCTGCCCAGTGGAAGGCAACTCCCGGGGACAAAGCTACGCAGATCTGTCCGCATCACGCCTCCGTTTGGGAACAAAAAGGCGCTGTGGCGCTGTTTCCTGCCTTGGGAGACGATTTTTCTTCTGTTACCTACACAATCCGTTCCGGCAGCTTCGAGGTCGCCAAAACGCTGTATTTCACTTCCGGAGAGCGTGAGCTCTCTTTTGAACAGCTGCCCTTTGGCTCTTACACTCTCTATAAAAACGGCACATTCTGCTGTCGCTTCACCCTCAGCGCAGAACAGCCCCGTTTGATCCTCTCCATAACGTAAAAAAGAAGCCGTCTCTACGGAGAGACAGCTTCTTTTCTTTACTTCTTTACTTCTTTTTTGCGGCGCGGCGGGCTTTATAGTAGGGCAGGCAGGCAATGACTTCTGCTACGGCGCAGACAGGAATTGCAGCATAGATATCCACCACGGAGTGTTGCTTAACAAAGGCCACAGACACGCAGACCAGCAGGGAGAAGGCCAGGATAGCCAGACGGATCCAGAGGGAGGTATCCTTCTTCTTCATCCAAACCGAGGCGATACCCAGAGAGTATGCCACGTGGAGGGAGGGACAGACATTGGTGCTGGTATCGAAGGAATAGATAAAGCCCATGAGATCGGTCAGAATATTATCCCGGGGAAACTCCGTGGGGCGGAGATCCTGGCGGTTAGGGAAGATAATATAGATGGCCATGGCGATGACCTGGGTGACAATGATGTACTTGGAAACCATGCGGAAGCTGGGGATATCGTACAGGGCGAAAATCAGCAGCGTTCCCGCCACCAACAGATACCACATAGTATAGGGAATGACGAAAAGCTCGCAGAAGGGGATCAGATCATCCAGGGGGCTGTGGACGGGATAGCAGCGCTCCACGGGAATGAAGTTCTCCGTAATGAAATACAGGGCAAAGTAGCCCACCCAGCCCAAAAGCAGCTTCAGATGGGAGAACTGCGGATCATTGAGCTTGCGCAGGCGGAATTCTTTATAATTGACCACCGGTTTTTTCATGGTTTCACCTCTTATTACTGGGATGCAGTTTCTTGGGTAAGTTCTCGTAAGGCACCACACGGTGCTCCGGCAGCGCCTCGGCTACACGGGTAATCTCATCCATAAGGTAATTGCAGATACGGCTGCGTTCCTCATCGATGGGCGCCTGGGTAGAGAAACGGGTCATGTCGCCAAAGTGCATTTCTTTCCGGGAGGGTGCAATATACATAGGCAGGAAGCAAAGCTCCTTGCCGGTCTTTTTGTAGTAAAGACGGGCGATATCGATGAACTTGTCCTGAAAATCATAGACAATGTGGTTATGCTTCTCCAGATGCTCGGGGAAAACCACCACGTGCTTGCCCTCGGAGAGACTTTTCACCGTGTTCTTGAAAGTATTGATAATTCGGCTATCCCGATAGACGGCAATGGTATTGGCGCCATTAAAGACCACCACGCACAGAGGGGCAATGACATAAGAGGCGATCTTAAACAGCCAGCGGATCCCCTTGGGTTTGCCGCTCCAAAAGTCCTGATAGGCATAGGCAGGAACTTCCTTCAGCTGCATCATCTGATGGGCGCACCAGATATCGTGAGCACAGGGGGTATAGAGCTCGGCGGCAATGGGACCGTGCATCTGGCAGTGGTTTGCCACGATCAGACAGGGCTCATCGGGAATCTTCTCCTCGCCCACTACCTTAATTTTCGGATATACCGTGCGGACGCACCATTTCAGAAACCGAAATAACGGAGACACTTTCTTTTCGCTCATTGGAAATGCTTCCTTTCATCAGAAGAGAACCGGAAACCGCCCTCTTACATTTGGGCACCTCTAAAAACTCTCTTCCGGCGTATGGCCCAATCTTTTGCCCCAACTTTTGCTTATAAAAATCTTGAAATACA
>JAZNVK010000014.1:0-9427 GCA_045592805.1 Faecousia sp. | reverse complement strand
GACAACGACGGCGTTCTCTACTCCATCAATTACACCAACGGCGACCTCTACACCATCGACCCCGCCACCTGCGAGGCAACCCTGGTGGGTGCTACCGGTTATGATCCTGCCGGTATGCAGTCTATGACCGTGGATCACGATACCAACAAGCTCTACTGGGCAGCCTACCAGGGCTACACCGGTACCAGCGTCTTCTTCGAGGTGGACAAGACTGAAGGCAAGCTGACCATGGTCTGCCAGCCCCAGTACAACAGCGAGATCACCGCTCTGCTCAAGCCCTACGAAGTTGAAGGTCTGTATCCCGAGGCTGTGGCTCCCAGAGCACTGCGCCTCTCCGAGAGCACCGTCTACACCACCGTAGGCAGCACGGTGGAAGTCTCCTGCACCCCCGAACCCTACTATGCCGAGATGGAAAGCCTGACCTGGAGCAGCAACGATGAGACCGTTGCCACGGTCAATAACGGCACAATCACCGCCAATGCTGTGGGCGAGACCGTCATCACCGTGACCTGCGGCAATATTTACGCTGAACTCACTGTGATCGTCAATGCCTACGCAGGCGAGCTGACCTATTTCGACATGGGCATGAACTACCTGTGGATGAAGTCCAATGTGGCAAATCCCGCAGGCGCTGAGATCTATGAAAACGGCCAGACCTCCAACTACGGCTTCACCGCCGCTGCCTATGCCAACGGCTATGTCTATGCCGCTGACTATGACAACCTCTTCTACCGCCTGAACCCCGAGACCATGGCCGGCGAGAAGCTGGGCAGCACCGATGGCCTGACCCTGGCCATGACCTTCAACTATGCTGACGGCTATATGTATGCCATTCAGCAGGCCGGCAGCTTCTGGGATGTGTTCTACTATCTGGTTCGCATCAACCTGGCCACCGGCGAGAGCCAGCAGCTCCATCAGTTTGACGTAGCCTCCACCGGCACGCCCATCGGCGGCCTGGCAGCGGACTACGAGGGCAATATCCGCCTGCTCACTATGAAGGAAGACTATGATACCTGGGAGATGACCTACGAGATGCATACCATCCGGGTCACCGACGGTGAGAATGGCGCAGAAGTGGGCTTTGCGGATCCCATCAGCCTGCCCATCGGCTTCTATAACTACTGCTCCCTGGTCTACTCCGCTGAAAACGGCGGTTACTTCTGGGCAGATGATATGGGCACGCTGTATTACATCGATGTGACCGATCCCACCGCTCCTGTGGTGGTACCTCTGGGCATGGTCGCTGAGGAGCTGGGCGGCGCATGGCCTCTGGCAATGTTCATGATCCCCGAGAAAGAGCCTGAGACCAACTATGCCGAGCCCACCTCTATCGCCATTCCCTCCTCCTATCAGCTTCTGGCAGGCGGCTCTGTCAGCGTTGGCCTCAGTGTCATGCCCTGGAATGCCAATGTCTCCGCTGCCTACACCACCGAGAATCCCAACGTTGCTACCGTCTCTGCTGACGGCATCATCACCGGTGTTGCCGAAGGCACTACCACCCTGGCTGTCTACATCTCCGAGCTGGATGTGACCCTGGAGGCTCCTGTCACGGTTCTGCCCTCTGCCGGCACCATCTATGGCCATGTGATTCTGGACTTCGCCAACTACGGCAGCGACTTCTACGGCGCATTCTCCGATACCAACCCCGCTGACTGCCAGCTTCTGGACATCAACCCCTATGCCCAGGGCTATGCAGACTATGACGCACCCGAAGTCATGAGCATCCTTGCCGGTGCTTACTACGACGGCCAGCTCTATGCCTATATGCAGATCATGGACAACGCCACCTATCAGGTCAGCTACAACATGGGCATCATCAACCTGACCGACTACAGCTACGAGAAGCTGGCGGTCAGCGCCTACACCGTCCGTGATATGGAGTTTGACTACACCACCGGCACCATGTACGCTGTGGTACACGGCGGCAATGTGAAGGGCGCTCTGGCTCAGGTGGATATGACCACCGGCGAGGTCTATCTGGTAGGCGACAGCGGCATTGCTATGGCAACGGTCACTGTGGATGCCGAGGGTACTGTCTACGCTATCAGCCAGGACGGCGATCTCTACACCATGGACAAGACCACCGGTGAAGCTACCTTCATCGGTAAGACCGGCGCCATTGCCGACATTTTCCAGTCCATGCACTACGACCACAACACCGGCAACATCTACTGGGCACAGGCTGACAGCAACTACACCAGCTCCCTGCGCCTGGTCAACCCCGCTGACGGCTCTACCACCAGCCTGGGTACCATCGGCGGCGGCGCAGAAGTGGCCGCAATGTACACCATCCCCGAGAACGTTCCCACCATCCCCGAGACCGTAGAACCTACCGCTGTGGTGGTCAATGAGAAGGCCTCCACCTATGTGGGCGGCACTACCACCCTGACCGCCAAGGTCCTGCCCGCCAGCCTGGCAACCGTGGATCAGACTGTCACCTGGACCTCCTCCGATGAGAATGTGGCCACCGTTGCTGACGGTGTTGTCACCGGCATCAGCGCAGGCACTGCCACCATTACCGCCACCGCCTCCAACGGTGTGAAGGCAGATTGCGTGGTCTATATCACCGCCGAGGAGCGTAAGTTCTATGCCTACGACGAGACCAACACTCAGTGGATCAGCTTCAGCGCTGAGGATACCTCTGTTGTGACGGTGGTTCGTGACGACAGCGAGGAAGAGGTTCCCATCGCCGCCTCCATCCTGGTAGGCGATCAGATCTACTCCTACGATGTCAACGGCAAGTTCTACGCCATCGACGGCGAGACCTTTGAGCGCAGTGAGCTGGGCGTGGGCATCTCTGAACAGGTCGTAGAGGCTGAGTACTTCAGCTACGACACCTGGGGCTATGAGGTCGCTGAGCTGCCCATCACCCCCGTGGATCTGTCCTACGACGCAGCCACCGGCAAGGTTTACCTGGCAGGCATTGCAGGTGACGAGGATCTGTGGATCTACAACACCGTCCTTGCTGAGATCGACCTGAGTACCGGCGAGGTCACGCCTGTCCTAATCTCTCAGGAAGTCCAGGCAGCCAACCTGCTGGTTACCGAAGGCACTGCCTACATGGTAGACTGCTTCATGAGCGGCATGCTCACCACCTGCGACCTCACCTCCGAGGACAAGACCCTGGTTCAGCAGAGTCTGGTTCCCGGCTACTGGGGCGAGTACTACAACGGCCGTAGCTTCATCATGGATGAGCTCACCGGCGAGGTCTACGTGATCCGTGACCTGGCAGGCGGCGAATCCATCCTGAACACCCTGACCCTGGCCAGCGGCGCTATCTACGGCATGGGCGTTATTGCAGAGGGCATCGTAGCCAACAGCCTGATCCTGAAGTAATAAAAACCATAAGCAAATAAAAGATCCCCCTCAGAGCGAAAGCCCTGAGGGGGATTTTTTATGAAACGAATAGTGAATAATGAATAGTGAATAACTGAGGTATCGGCTGCGCCGATAGAATTAGAATGTCGACAAGTGACTCCGTTTGAATGTATTTTACTTTGCTAAGTAGGCGGTGCAGACTTCGTTGGCCTGACGGGTGATCTCGGCTTCGTTGATGCCCACCAGAGCTCCCTTTTCCACGGTGACCTTGCCGTTGACCACGGTGTAGTCCACGGGGCTGCGGAGACCCACAGTGCCGAAGAGATTCTTGGGATCGTAGCAGGCGCCTACCAGCTCAATGCGGCGGCTGTCCACCAGGAAGAGGTCGGCGCACTTGCCAACTTCCAGAGAGCCGATGTCCGTTCTGCCCAGCACAGAGGCGGAGCCACGGGTGGCCAGCTTCAGAATGTCGTAGCCGGAGGGAGCCTTGTGAGAGGAATTCAGCCGGTGCAGCAGGTAGCATACACGGATCTCTTCCAGCAGATCAGAGCCGTCCTGAGAGGCAGAGCCGTCTACAGCCAGACCCACCTTCACGCCCAGTTCCAGCATCTCCGGGATACGGGCAATGCCGGAGGAGAGCTTCATATTGGATACGGGGCAGTGGGCAACGCCGGTGCCGGTGGCAGCCAGATGCTTCAGCTCCTCGTCATTGAAATGGATGCCATGGGCATACCATACGTCCTCGCCGATCCAGCCCAGGCTCTCCATATAGGCCAGGGGACGCAGACCGCAGCGATCCAGGGTGTAATTCTCCTCGTCCAGGGTCTCGCAGAGGTGGGTGTGCAGGCGCACGCCGTACTGACGAGCCAGAATGGCAGACTCTCTCAGCAGATCAGCCGACACGGAGAAGGGGGAGCAGGGGGCCAGAACGATCTGCTGCATGGAGCCGAAGGAGGGATCATGGTACTTCTGGATCAGCTCCACACTGTCCTTCAGAATCTCATCCACGGTCTGCCCCACGCTGTCGGGGGGCAGCCCCCCGTCCTTCACAGACAGATCCATGCTGCCACGGGAGGCCACCATACGCATCCCCAGCTCTCCTGCGGCGCCCAGCTGGGTGCCGATCAGGTCGCCGCTGCCGGCGGGGAAGACATAGTGGTGGTCAAAGCAGGTGGTACAGCCGTTCTTCATCAATTCGCCCATGCCCGTCAGAGAGGAAAGGCGGATCACGTCCCGATCCAGATTCTTCCAGATCTCGTAGAGGGTCTTGAGCCAGTCAAAGAGCTCCATATTCTGCACCTGGGGCAGATTGCGGGAGAATTGCTGATACAGATGGTGGTGGGTGTTGATGAGACCGGGGTAGCAGAGCATATGCTCGCCGTCGATCTCACGGTCTGCGGTCTGGGGGAGCTTGGGGCCGATGGCGCGGAGGATACCGTTTTCGCAGTAGATATCCACATTGTGGAGTACGTTGTCACGATCATCGCAGGTGACGACTGCGGCCAGGTTTCGGATCATCAGGGTTGACATGGGGCAGCTCTCCTTTCAAATTTTTGGGTCAGACGTTTGTATTTCCGCTGAGGACATTCTGATAGTCCTCATAGTTTTTCTTCAGCAGGTTGGGGATATCCAGCTCATAGGGGCAGCGGCTCTTGCACCGACCGCAGTTCAGGCAACCTTCGATTTTTTTGATTTCGTCCTGCCAGTACTCCGTCAGCCAGTCCTGAGAGGGAGCACGGCGGAGCATCAGGGACATACGGGCGCACTGATTGATCTGAATTCCCACGGGACAGGGCATACAGTAGCCGCAGCCCCGGCAGAAATCGCCCAGAATGCTCTTCCGCTCGGTATCAATAAAAGCCTCCAGTTCAGCATTCATTGCCGCAGGGGCTTGGAAAAAGCCCAGCCACTGTGCCAATTCTGTCTCCCTCTGGATGCCCCAGATGGGCAGCACATTGTCATACTGCGCAATGAAAGCAAAGGCTGCCTCTGCGCGGTTGATCAGACCTCCTGCCAGCGCCTTCATGGCAATCAGCCCCATATTGGCCTTCTTGCACTTCTCTGCCAGCGCCAGCTCTCTGGGGGAGGAGAGATAGCTGAAGGGGAACTGCAGGGTCTCGTAGAGACCGGATTCAATGATCTCCTCCGCAACGCCGATTTTATGGGTGGTGGCGCCGATGTGGCGGATCTTGCCCTGTTTTTTCGCCTCCAGCAGGCACTCGTACATGCCGGTGCCGTCCCCGGGACGGTAGCAGCGATCCACGTTATGGAACTGGTAAATGTCGATGTAGTCCCGTTTCAGCAGCCGCAGAGAGGTCTCCAGATCGGCCAGCACTGCCTCGGGATTCCGGGAGACACTTTTTGTAGCCAGATAAATGCCCTCCCAGTTGCCGCCGAAGGCCAGCCCCAGCTTTTCCTCGCTGTCGGAGTAGCCGCGGGCGGTGTCAAAGAAGGTCATGCCGCCGGCATGGGCCTTCCGCAGCAGCTCCACCGCCGCTTCGTGGCTGATGCGCTGAATGGGAAGCGCGCCGAAAGCGTTCTGAGGGACGGTAATGCCCGTGGAGCCTAAGGTAATCTGTTTCATATGTCACTGTTCTCCTTTTTCAGTTGCTGCATGGGGCTGTAGACCTTATCGCCCCGCTGGGCTTCCAGACGCAGCTGCTTGATCACCTGGGCGATCTGCTCGTCGGTGCGCTCGATCTGATCCAGCAGCTCCTTGGCAGAGATCCGCAGTACACCGCTGCGCAGAGCGGATAACTGGATCAGTGCATCGGAGGTGGCGACTTTCACGGCATAATTCCGGCCAATTCGCCCCACCAGTGCCTCAATATAAAGGTCAGCGCTCTCATTTTCTTTGGTGAACACGATCTTCAGACCGTTTTGTTTTGTTTTGGAGCCCAGACCGCCCTTGACCCGGTAGCTGTCAAAAACCACCACCAGCTCACAGGGGTGGAAGCCCTGATAGTTACTCAGAAGATCCAGCAGCCGCTCTCTGGCACCTGCCAGATCCTCCTGTGCCTGCTGCCGCAGACCGTCCCAGGCGAAGATCATATTGTAGCCGTCTACAATCAGATATTCATTTTTTCTGGGGGGCAGCTCCACATGGGGAGAGCTGACCGCCGCCGGGGGGCGGTACAGAATTCGCTTTTCAGGGCCGAATTCCCGTTCGATGATTTTTTGCAGTTCTTTTTCGTCCAGATCCAGGTTCTGCCGCCGGACGGGTGGGGGAGTCAGGGGAAGCGCCTCCTCCTTTTTCTCCCGGAGGACGCTCTCCAGATGCATATGGGAGAAAACCTGATCCCACTTGATGTTAATGCCTGCGCCGTGGGAGCAGAAAACGGAGTCGGGGGAGTTCTGCAGGTCGCTCTCGGCATCGTAGCCCGTGGCTGCTATGACTTTTTCGGCATTGTGGCAGGGCTCGTAACCGGAGACCTGACAGCTCAGCTGCCCCTTGCCTGCGGTATAGGAGATCAGCTGGCTCATATAATCCTGCAGCTCTGCAACGGGAGCAAAGCCCCGGAGTACGGACAGCTCGCCCTCCTGCTCCGGAGGATCGAAGCGGCCGCCCATGGTCTTGATGTCCTGAATGGCTCTGCCGATCTGTCCCGTAGGTACTTTCAACGTGAAGTCGTAGAAGGGCTCCAATAGCAGGCTCTCTGCCTGCATCAGACCCTGGCGCACCGCCCGATAGGTTGCCTGACGGAAATCGCCGCCCTCGGTGTGCTTGATGTGCGCCCGACCTGCGGCAAGGCTGATCCGCATATCCGTAATCGGGGAGCCTGTCAGCACACCCAGATGGGTCTTTTCTGACAGGTGGGTCATAATCAGCCGCTGCCAGTTCCGATCCAGGGCATCCTCGGAGCAGACGCTGCCAAATTGCAGCCCGCTGCCCCTGGGGAGAGGCTCTAAGATCAAGTGAACCTCCGCATAGTGCCGCAGGGGCTCAAAATGCCCCACGCCTTCTACGGTGTTGGTGATGGTCTCCCGGTAGGAGACCATGGGGCTGTCCATGGTGACCTCCAGGTCAAAGCGCTCACGGATCAGACTTTGCAGCACCTCGATCTGCACCTGCCCCATGAGCCTTGCCCGAAGCTGACGCAGCTGCTCGTCCCAGATAATTTGCAGCTGGGGATCTTCCTCCTCCAATTGCTTCAGTTTCGGCAGCACCACCCGAATATCCGCACCAATGGGCAGGTGGATGCGGTAGCTCATCACCGGTGCCAGCATAGGATCTTCTGCCTTACGGGCAGCGCCCAGAGCGGTGCCGATGGCCAAGGCACTGGGGCCCAGTACAGCACAGATCTGTCCCGCAGGCACGCTGTCCACCTGGGTAAAGCTTGCGCCGGAGTACTGGCGCAGCTGGGTGATCTTCTCTTCCAGCTCCTGCCCGTCCGGGTCCTTGTAGCGCAGCAGGCTTCTCACCTGCAGGCAGCCGCCGGTGACCTTCAGAAAATTCAGCCGGTGTCCCTGGGCATCTCTGGAAATTTTAAACACTCTGGCGGCGAATTCCTCACTGTAGTGGGGCTGTACCGTATAGCGCTCCAGGGCGGAGAGCAGCTCCTCCACACCCTCCAATTTCAGGGCAGAGCCGAAGAAACAGGGGAAAAGCAGCTCCCGGGCTGCCAGATCGGCGATCTGGCTGTCGGTCACATCCCCCTCCTCCAGATAATACTCCATGACACTCTCTTCGCAGAGGGCAATGGCCTCCCGATCCCCGATGTCCGTGCAGGCGGCATCCAGAAGCTTTTTGGCATCCTGAAGCAACTGCCCACGATCCGCACCGGGCAGATCCATCTTGTTAAAGAACAGAAAGGTGGGGATGTGATAGCGCCGCAGCAGCTTCCAGAGCGTCTGGGTATGGGGTTGCACGCTGTCTGTGCCGCTGATGAGCAAGATCCCATAGTCCAGCACCTGCATGGTGCGCTCTGCCTCCGGGGAAAAATCAATATGTCCCGGGGTGTCTAAAAGGGTAATGCTCAGGTGTTCGGTCTGAAACCGAGCCTCCTTGGAGAATATGGTGATGCCACGGCTGCGCTCCAGGCCGTGGGTATCTAAAAAGCTGTCCCTGTGATCCACCCGTCCCAGCTTTCGCAGCTGACCGCTGCAGTACAGCAGCGCCTCCGAGAGGGTGGTCTTGCCGGCATCCACCTGTGCGAAGATGCCGATATTCAAATGCTTCATAGAAGCCGCTCCTTTTCGGAAATAGATACTTGCAAGGGAGGGAAATATAGGTTATACTGGAATTATAGAAAACAGAAGGGAGTTTTTCCTATGTTCCGACTTCGAGGCTATTTTCCCCCTGATTTTACGGAAGAGAGATTCCGTTCCGCCCCTGAGGCGGTCTTAAAGCCTGCCCCCTTTGACGGGGTCGCCCCCGAGCACTACCATGCCATGAGTATTTTCCCCGAGTACTTCAAGATCGGCGGACAGTGGCTCCTGGCAGAGGAGAGTCGCATGGACTGCGTGGCGGTCTATGAGGGCGGTAAGATTGTTGTTCGTGAGTTCCGCCTGCTGAAGCAGGGGGATCTGGTGGTCACCGGCAGAACGGAGCAGTGCGAGGAGGGTATTTTTGTCTATCCCGACGGCTTCCGTGAGGAGGCGGCAAAGAAGGATGTCTTTGCCTTCCGTCAGAACCGCTCCCGTGAGACCGCTTTCTCCCGTGACTATGACGAGCTGTATGAGCTGCTGCGCCACGAAAAGGATCACGGCAAGATCGTCTGGGTCATGGGACCGGCCTTCTCCTTTGATGCCGATGCCCGCAGAGCCATGTCCAGGCTCATTGAGAACGGCTATGTCCATGCCGTCCTGGCAGGCAATGCCCTGGCCACCCACGACTTGGAGGGCGCTTACCTTCGCACCGCTCTGGGGCAGGACATCTATACCCAGGAGTCCGTGCCCAACGGCCACTATAACCACCTGGATCTGATCAACCGTGTCCAAGTCGGATCGTAGCCATGTCGTTCTGTGAGCCAAGGAGTTGTCCCTCTCTATTGTCTTCCTAAGACCGCTTGGCCTCCGACTTTACCTTCGCACCGCTCTGGGGCAGGACATCTATACCCAGGAGTCCGTGCCCAACGGCCACTATAACCACCTGGATCTGATCAACCGT
>JAZNVK010000013.1:0-10734 GCA_045592805.1 Faecousia sp. | reverse complement strand
ATCGGCCTATTGCATGTACCCCAAAGCTGTGCTGCACCTATAATGCTTCCCCCGGGGGGAAGCTGTCAGCGAAGCTGACTGAAGAGGAATGCGGGCGGAAATGTTGGTTTTTCGCCTCTGTTTAGACTTCAAATCAAACTTTCAGATATCGCCGTTCCTCTTCCGAGTCGCCTTTGGCGACCCACCTTCCCCCCGGGGGAAGGGATCTGCTTCGCAGATAAAACAGTTCGACAGATTTCTGTTTGACCGTTTTGAGGCTCTGTCTACGGGTGTATTGGGGGCGATTTCTGCACCTGGGGCTTATTCGGTTTCTTCCTCCTCTGTCTCCGTGTCCCGGCGTTGGACGAGGTTTTGCAGGAGGCCGTAGACGTAACGGGCGTTGGGAATATTCTCTATCTCTGCATAGGGGAGAACCAGATGGTACTTCCGGACGCCCCAGCGGAAGCCCCAGTGCTCTTGAGGCGCCATGCCGAAGTCCCCGAAGGTGATGGTGCCGTTTCCGTCGGAATACTCCTCCAAAGTGAAGGGGTAGAGATCCTCAATGCGCATGTTTTTGGTATCGCCCCAGCTTTTCACCAGAACTCTGCGCTCTGTGATTATGTAGCGAGAGTTTCTACGGCTAAAGGGAGTCAGGATCAGCCGAAACATGCCCCAGCCCACCGTCAGAATGCTGCTGACTATGCCGAAAAAGTGCACAAATCCATGCAGGTCCCCCGGAATCCGGATGATGTCGGGATGGAGAAATTCCAGGGTCCAGCAGACCAGGGCGACGGCCAAAAGCAGCAGCAGCCAGCGGTCGATTTTGCGTAACAGATGCCCCTTTTGGGGTTTTCCCTGCCAGAGAACCCGCTCATCGGAGCTCATATAGGCTTTGCGAAAGCTGTAGTCATCCATATTCTCACCTCGTTGTGGCGGAAAAGCTCCATCGGATGATGGAGCTTTTTGTATTACTTTCCTCTGCGGAAATTGCCCATGGTCTCACGCACGGGGGTCAGGTAGGCGAAGGTGCCGGGGAACTCCTGAATAATCCGCTGGAATTTCACGATCTCACGCTTATTGACCACGCAGATCAGGAGGGTCTTGTCCTTGCCGGTGAAGCTGCCCTTGGCGGGAAGCTCCGTAACACCGTGATAGAGTTTGATACGAATGGCTGCGGCCAGCTCCTTGGGTTGATCCGTAATGACCTCAAATTTCACCGCCTCCTTAAAGCCCTTCAGCAGCATATCGCTGACCTGGCTGGTGAGGAAGCAGTAAACCAGGCACATGATCACCGGCTCAAAGTGGAAGCCGTAGACGAAATAGGAACAAACGGCAACGGAAGCATTGATGGTAAAGATGATCCAGACCATGTTATACTCAGGACGGTAGCGGTTGACAATGGCAGCCACCAGATCCGTGCCGCCGGTGGAGCTGTTGCGGCGCATGACGATGCCGTAGCAGAAGCCGCTGATCACACCGCCGGCGATGGGTGCCATAATGGTGCTGGTGCCGTTTTCCGTATAGTAGGCGAAACGATCCAGAGGTACATACTCCAATACCACCAGAAGGCCGGAAAAAACCACCGTAAACAGCGCCGATTTCAGGGCATATTCCTTGCCCACCAACAGGTAGGTAGCGACGACCAGAGGGACATTGATCACGAAGGTCAGATAGCCGACATTGAGATGGAACAGGTACTGCAATAACGTGAAAAAGCCCGGCAGACCCGAGGGCGCAAACTCATTGGGATAGACAAACAAATAGTAGCTCAGAGACAGGATCGTGGCAGAAAACACGATCACCAGACAGTCTGCAATTCGGCGGCGAAGCATAGCACCCCTCCTTCTGATATCAAATCATATATATCAATTTTTTGTCGAAATGTCAATGGAATTTTTACGGATTTCGGGGAACGTTTTTCCTGCATTTTCCGTCTTAGAAATAAAGGGGTGCGTTTTATGAAAGGAAAACAACAGCTTCTCTCCGCGTTTCTCTTAGGCGGCAGTCATTTTGCCGTGGATTTCTGCTGCACGGCGCTGCTCAGCGCCTATGTAGACACAGGAACTGCCCTCCTCTGCGCCATTGTCTATAACGGTCTGGCCTTCGCCTTTCAGTTACCCATCGGCGCTCTGGCGGACGGCTTGAAGAAGAACCGCATTTTTGCCGTTGTGGGCTGTCTGTTGGTGGCTTCTGCCGGTTTTGCCGTAAAAGCTCCGCTGTTGCTGAGCGTGATTTTGGGTCTGGGCAACGCCCTGTTCCACATTGGCGGCGGACGGGAGGCTCTGCTGCGGGGCGGCAAAAAGGCCGGCTTTGTGGGGCATTTTGTGGCGCCGGGGGCTGTGGGCATTTTCTTGGGGCCCATCTGCGCCAAAAGCGGTTTGGAATTGAATTTATTATTGCCCGCTCTGGCGCTGTTCTGCGCCATGCTGCTCCTGCTGCTGCGACAGCCTGACCGGCAGATCGAGGAGCAGCTTCTCCCCGAAGCCGGACAGCGCAAGCTGCTGATCCCCATCTGCCTCTTTCTGACGGTGCTGCTGAGAGCCTATTTGGGCGGCGTGGTCAGCTACAGCTTCCAGAAGGAATGGCATTGGGCAGCGCTGTTTGTTCTCTGTATTTTCGGAGGCAAGTTCCTGGGTGGTCGCTTTGCAGACCGTTTTGGCGCTTTCCCCTTCCAATTGGTGGCGCAGACGGTGGCTACGGCGCTTTTTGTGCTGTCTCTTTGGTTCCCCTACTGCGCCTTCCCCGCCATTTTCCTCTTTAATACCACCATGGCAGTCACCGCCCACCGGCTCTATGTCTATGCGCCTTCCCACGGCGGCATGATGTTCGGCCTGACCACCTTTGCCCTGTATCTCGGCACGCTGCCTAAGCTCCTGGGCTGGGCGAATCCCTTCTTTACCTGGTGGGGGCTGCTGATCTTGGGGCTGATTTCTGCCGCACTGCTCTTACTGGGACTTCTGCCGAAGGGAGGCGCTGCCCTTGATTGAATCGCTGCTGCTCTCTTTGGGCCTGACGTTGCTTTTTGAGCTGGTTTTTGCCTTCCTTTTGGGAATTCGCAAGAGCAAGGATTTTCTGCTGGTGGTACTGGTGAACGTGGTCACCAATCCCCCGCTGGTGCTGACCTTGAATCTGCTGCAGCGGCGCTCATTGGTCTGTTTCCCCGTGATCCTGGGGCTGGAGCTGGCAGCCATCGCCATAGAATGGCTGCTGTACCGCAAGCGGTTGGAATATGAGAAACTGCCGCCCCTGGTTCTTAGCTTGCTGCTTAACGCTATTTCTTATACAGGAGGTCTGCTGCTATGAAATCATTCTTCCGCATCATCGCCGGTCTGTTCTCCGCCGTTCTGCTCTTATTGCCGGCTTCAGCGGACATGTATATCCCCCAAAACGAGATCGATTATGAAGGGCTGAAGCTCTTTGCTCTGATTCTGATTCTTGCAGCCATTGCCTTTACGGTGATCCTGCTTTTGGTTCGTAAAAAGAGGAGGTAAGCTTATGAAAAAACTTCTGACAATTTTGCTGGCGGTCTGTCTGCTGTCTTCCATGACGACGGCGGTTTTTGCCGACCTCTGGATCCCGGAGGACTATGAGAATGAAAACCTGATCGCTCTAACCTATACGGACGGCAAGTGCTATGCACTGAACGCCTTCTTGACCTATGTCGCTGAGGCAAAGCTGGGCATGAATGACAGTGAGGATTTCACCTTTGAGGAGCAATGTGATTTTGCCCTGAAGCATCTGGAATTGAATCCCGGGCTCTACAACGATACCGTAACCGGCTACACCAATGACAAGGGCGAAACCTATATGGCTGTCAGCGGTGCGCAGTTTGAGCAGACCATGCGGGACTTCTTCGGTGTCAGCATTACAGCTGACCGTTGCAAGGGCTATTCCAATGGCATGATCTATGTGTCCGCTGAGAATTTCGCTGCGGAGAAGGATATCTTTGCAAGCGTGAGCGATTGTCATATCCTGAGTCTTTCCTCTTATTTTGTGAACTTTGAGGTCTACCGGGCGGAAAATGCGGCGGATTACCTGGAAATCGCCAATATCAACCTCCCCAAGTCTGAACTAACACTGCTGGGCGAGATTCGCTGCGTGATCGGGTATAGCGGCAGCGAAGATGCTACGGAATTCCAAGTCACGGATTTTCGCCTGGTTAGCAAAATGGATTTCCATAACCCCGTGGAGCTGCCCTTTGGGAACGAGAACAAGCCCTTTGACCCCAAGACGGTCTCCCAAATGGAGGTGGTGGTGCTCTCCCCCACCGGCACCAGAATTCCAACCAACGACCGCCTGATTTTGACCGTAGTGCTCTTCGTGGTGGGCCTGGCCGTCATCGCCCTGGCCACCATATTGACCGTCTTCCGCAGAAAAAAAGAGGAAGGTAAATAAGAACGGCTTTCTCTTAAAGCATCCGAAAAAATGGCAAGCGACGGCGTAACCCTCTATAGCCCTCGCCGGAGCGCACAGCCTGCGCCCTTGGCACAGCCGTCAAATAGATGCTTCTCGAACTGTTTGCTTCCGTCTAAATCCACCTTTTCAATAGAAGTACAGGCTACCGAAAAGCCATGTCATTGCGAGGAGGGCGTAAGCCCGACGTGGCAATCCGTCCCCCTAAATGTTTCGATTATATGGGAATTTCGTGTAAAAACGGTAGTTTTTAAGGATGCGGATTGCCACGGCCACTTGTGGCCTCGCAATGACATTGCGTATTTGATACCTGATTCATAGCCTGAAAATCCTCCTAATACGGGAGCCTTTGGTTGCGCCAAACTGTTAGGCAAATATCTGTTTGATGGGCTAAATATTCCAAATCCGTGCCGGAGGCACACCTTCGTTCCTAGTCCTTAGCTCTTAGTTATTAGCTCCCAAACAGCCTAACAAATTCCCGTTTACAGCCTTTGGAATGTCTTTTATTGCCTTGTGATAACAGTAAAACCGGCCTATGTATGAAATCATAGGTCGGTTTCACTATTCTGTAACTGACCCATCCTTCGGAGTTTAGAGTCTGTCACATCCTATATATGAGGATCTATATATTATTATGGAAATAATAGAGCACCTGAGTCTGCGTATCATAGAAGTATACATCGTAGTTTACAAGAGAAGTATAGCCATCGCTCCAGGTGTGTTCTTCAGAGTCAATATAGAAATAATCTTCCGTGTCGATCCATGCCCGGCGGAAATCATAACCGTTAACTACTTCACTGCCCTCCCCGCTCTGCCGGATGAGCTCGATCCACTGCTCAAAATCATCCAAATACTCTTCTATGGTGGCAAGATCGCTTTCCTGAATTTTCGTCAAATACGGATTCTCCACAATCTCGACGGAGCTGTAATAATACTTGGCATAATCCGTATAGTCCTGAAAGCCCCCCGAGGTGAAGTATTCCCGTTTCTCGTACTTTCCCAAAGAAGCGACCACTTTGTCCTCCGCCACCCCGCAGGAAGCAAAGGACAGCACAAACACAAGCAGGCAAACCATAACAACAAGCTTCTTGGATCTAATAGAAAATAACTCCATTGCAAGTACCTCCGATCTTGTAAGCTACTTGGATGATACCAGATAATTTATCGTTTGTCAATAAATATTTAATGAATTTCAGAAATACTGCTGCAGATACACGTTCTTGAAACATGAAAACCGCCGCCGCACGGTCATTTTTCTTTATTAGCCCCGCTCCGGCGAAAGAAAAAGGGAGAATCAGGCATTTCCCCTTGTCATATTTTCCGAATCATGCTAAAATGACGTTGATAACTTCAATTCGGGAGGTTTTGTCCCATGAAAAAAATCGTAGCTGTGGCTCTGCTGCTTGCGCTCCTTGCCGCCCTGTGTCCCTCGGTCGGTGCGGATGCCTGGATTCCTCCGGAAAATTACAACCACGCTCTGGTTGCCTCTCCCAAAGAGGACGGCGCTTGCTATGCGTTGAACGTATTTATCAGCAATTATGCGGAGATGGGCAGAGATGCCTGGGCAGGAAAAAGCCCGGACGACGTCTGCATTGCGGGTGTTTTAAAGCATTTCGAACTGAATCCGGGCGCCTATCCGGAGGATGTTTTTTCCTACACCGCCCCGGACGGCACACGCTACATGGCCATATCCGAGGAGAAATTTGAGAAGCGGCTGAATGACCTCTTCGGCAGAAAGGTCTCCGCCAAGGAGCATCCCGGTTATCACGACGGCTATGTCTGGGTCACGGCAGAAAACTTTGGCGCTCCCATCAGCATTTATGCCAGCGTCATGGACTGCTTCGCCGACTCCGAGAATCTCTACACCGTGACTTTTACGATCTATCACTGCACTGACAGCAGCTTTACAAACCGTTACGGAACCTCCTACTACAATCTTCCCGAAAACCACGGCGAAGTGCTTGCTTCCGGCTTTGCCCAGTTCTATTACTGGGGTCCCACCGATGCAAGCACCTTCTACGCCTATGAGTTTGAATTGGAATACTACCGCCTGTACGAGACCGATGTAGAGTTCCCCTATCAGAATCCCAACCTTCCCGCTGACATCTCTGCGCTGCCCACAGAGGCACCGGAGAGCACCGAAGCTACCACAGAGCCGCTGGAAACCACCGTAGCTACCACCGCTCCTCCGGAGAGCACCCAAGCTTCAACAGAGACACCGACCACCGAAGCGCCTCAGCCCTCGGAGGACAGCACTGTCCCGGAGAGTAGCGAAGGAGCTTCTCAGGAGGAAGGCACTCAGGAAAAGGGCAGTTTGGCAGACCGGCTGGGTCTCACCGGGAAAGATCCCCACAGTATGATCCCTCCCGAGGAAGACGAGGAAGAAAGCCGAAGTCAGGCAAAAGAGGCGGAAACCTCTCTGTTTTCAGAATACTTGGTGCCGATCTTGCTGATTATGGTGGTTTGTTTAGCTGCTGTGGTGGTAATCCTGCTGATTTTCCGCAAAAAGAAGACTTAAACGAAAGAAGCTGCCGTTTTTTTGGCAGCTTCTTTTTTCTTATTTCAGCGCTCCGGCGATGCGGAGGCGGTTTAGGGCTCGGGAGAGTCTGGCTTTGGCAAGGCGGATGTCCTTTTCCTCCTTGCTTGCGTTTAAGGTAGCCTCGGCTCGCTCTTTGGAGCGGTTTGCACGGTCGGTGTCGATGTTCTCGGCGTATTCGAAGCTGGTGGCCACCAGGCGCACACTGCCCTTCTCTACGCTTAAGAATCCGCCGCCGCAGGCAGCTTTCCGCAGCGTTCCGCCAATGGTCACATCTGCCTGGCCGATGTCCAGGGTTGCGATGTAGTCGGCATGGCCGGGGCGGATGGACACGTAGCCGTCGGTGGTGCGCAGGCGCAGGGCTTCGGCTTCACCGTCAAAGATACCGCCGTCGGGAGTTACGATCTGCAGACGGAAGGCGCTCATTGGGCAGCACCCTTTCTCGCCTTCTCCACAACCTCGTCAATGCCGCCCACAAAGAGGAAGGCAGACTCGGGCAGGTCGTCATGCTTGCCCTCTAAGATCTCCTTAAAGCCGCGAATGGTCTCTTTAATAGGCACATACTTGCCCTCGTAGCCCGTGAACTGCTCCGCCACGGAGAAGGGCTGGGAAAGGAAGCGCTGGATCTTTCTGGCACGGCTGACCGTCAGCTTGTCCTCCTCGCTGAGCTCGTCCATGCCCATGATGGCGATAATATCCTGCAGTTCCTTATAGCGCTGGAGGATGCGCTGGGTCTCACGAGCCACCTCGTAGTGCTCAATACCCACCACATCGGGGCTGAGGATACGGGAGGTGGACTCCAGGGGATCCACAGCAGGATAGATACCCAGGGAGGCAATGCCACGGTCCAGAACGGTGGTGGCATCCAGGTGGGCAAAGGTGGTGGCAGGCGCCGGGTCGGTCAGGTCATCGGCAGGGACATAGACCGCCTGAACGGAGGTGATGGAGCCCTTCTTGGTGGAGGTGATACGCTCCTGAAGCGCACCCATTTCCGTAGCCAGGGTGGGCTGGTAGCCCACGGCAGAGGGCATTCTGCCCAGGAGGGCGGATACCTCGGAACCGGCCTGGGTGAAACGGAAGATATTGTCAATAAAGAGCAGCACGTCCTGACCTTCCCGATCACGGAAGTACTCTGCCATGGTCAGGCCGGAGAGTGCCACACGCATTCTGGCTCCGGGGGGTTCGTTCATCTGGCCGTAGACCAGGGCGGTCTTGGAGATAACGCCGGATTCCTTCATTTCGTTATAGAGGTCGTTGCCCTCACGGGTACGCTCGCCCACACCGGCAAAGACGGAGATGCCGCCGTGCTGCTTGGCGATATTGTTGATGAGCTCCATGATCAGCACGGTCTTTCCTACGCCTGCGCCGCCGAAGAGACCGATCTTGCCGCCCTTGGCATAGGGGGCGATGAGATCCACGACCTTGATGCCGGTCTCCAGGATCTCGGTGGTGCTCTCCTGCTCGTCATAAGTGGGGGGATCCCGGTGGATGCTCCACTTTTCACAGGTGACAGGCTGGGGCTTATTGTCGATGGCTTTGCCTAAGAGGTTAAACACTCTGCCCAGGGTCTCCTTGCCCACGGGCACCTTGATGGCGGTGCCGGTGTCAACGGCCTCCATGCCACGGGTCATGCCGTCGGTGGAGCTCATGGCGATGCAGCGCACCACATCGTCACCCAGCTGCTGGGCAACCTCGCAGATGAGCTTGTCCTTTTCACGGGGGATCTCGATGGCGTTGAGCAAATTGGGCAGATGTCCGCTCCGGAAGCGGATATCCAGAACCGGGCCGATAATCTGCACGACCCGACCGATATTATTTTCCATAGGATACACTCCTTTTATGAACTACAGCGCTTCCGCGCCGGAGACGATCTCGGTGATCTCCTGGGTAATGGCCGCCTGACGGGCACGGTTGTACTTCAGAACCAGGGTATCGATGATCTCCCCGGCATTTTTGTTGGCGGAATTCATGGCAGTGCGCCGTGCGCCGTGCTCCGAGGCAGCGGCCTCACAGAGGGCGGTATAGAGGATGCCGGAGACATACAGCGGTACAATCCTTGCCACCAGCTCCTCGGGATCGCCCTCGATCATTGCGCCGGAATAGCGTTTGGTATCGCCCTGCTCCAAGGTAATGGGCAGGAGGGTCAGACTGGCAGGCACCTGGGAGAGCATGGAGCAAAACTCCGTATAGACAATCTCCACCCGGTCAAAGTCTCCCCGTGCAAAGCCGTCGCAGAGGAGCTGGCCGATCTGGCGGCAGTCTCCCATACCCAGAACACCGGTGACCTCGAAGCTGCTGCTGAGGATCTCGCTGCCACGGCGGCGGAAATGCTCCGTGGCCTTCTTGCCGATGGGGAGGATGCAGACTTCCTGCCCCTCGCTCATACGGGCTACCATACGGAAGAGGTTGGCATTGTAGCCGCCAGCCAGACCACGGTCTCCGGCAATGACCACATAGCAGGTCTTTTTGACCTCACGGCTCTGAGCGAAAACCGTGGGACACTCCGCAGCACCGGCCTGAATGGCAGAGATGGCCTCCAGGAGCACCTTGTGATAGGGTCGGGCATTTTCCGCACGGAGCTTTGCCTTGCGCAGCTTGGAGGTGGCCACCAGCTCCATGGCCTTGGTGATCTGACGGGTGGACTCCACGCTCTTGATCCGTGTTTTGATCTGCTTCATGGAAGCTCCCATGGCTTACTCCTTTGCTGCAAACTGCGCCTTGCAGACCGAAATGGCCTCACGCAGCGCCTGCTCATTGGCCTTGGTCAGCTCCCTGGTCTGCTGGATGTTCTCCAGAATGGCGGGGCGCTGGGCCTTCAGATAGTCAAAGAGGGCGGTCTCAAAATCACGGATGCGATCCACCGGCACATCGGCCAGCAGATTCTGGGTGACGGCATAGATGATGCAGACCTGCAGCTCCACATCGATGGGGCTGTTGCGGTCCTGCTTCAAAATCTCCACAATACGGGCGCCCTGCTCCAGGCGTGCCTTGGTATCCGCATCCAGATCGGAGCCGAACTGTGCAAAGGACTGGAGCTCACGGTACTGGGAGTACAGGAGCTTCAGAGAACCTGCCACCTTCTTCATGGCCTTGATCTGGGCGCTGCCGCCCACACGGGACACGGAGATGCCGGGGTTAATGGCAGGACGGACACCTGCGTGGAACAGCTCCGTCTCCAGATAGATCTGGCCATCGGTGATGGAGATGACATTGGTGGGAATATAGGCGGAGACGTCGCCGGCCTGGGTCTCGATAATAGGCAGAGCGGTGAGAGAGCCGCCGCCATACTCGGGTGCCACACGGGCCGCACGCTCTAAAAGTCTGGAATGGAGATAGAACACGTCACCGGGGAAAGCCTCACGTCCGGGAGGACGACGGATCAGGAGAGACAGGGCGCGGTAGGCCACAGCATGCTTGGACAGGTCATCGTAGATGATGAGCACGTCCTTGCCCTGATCCATAAAATACTCGCCCATGGTGCAGCCGGAATAGGGGGCGATATACTGCAGCGGTGCCAGCTCCGACGCCGTGGCGGAAACCACGATGGTATAGTTCATGGCACCGTTTTTCTCCAGGGTGTCCACCAGCTGCGCCACGGTGGAGCGCTTCTGGCCGATAGCGACATAGATGCAGATGACATTCTTGCCACGCTGGTTCAAAATGGTATCCATGGCGATGACGGTCTTGCCGGTCTGACGGTCGCCGATGATCAGCTCACGCTGTCCTCTGCCAATCGGGATCATGGAGTCAATTGCCTTGATGCCGGTCTGCAGGAAGTCGGAGGCCAAGCGGTCTTAGGACGACAA
>JAZNVK010000012.1:0-5354 GCA_045592805.1 Faecousia sp. | reverse complement strand
CAGACCTGCGCATGGACGGAACTCCCGGTGGTAATGGCAATATGGGTATTTCTGTGATTACCGCAGCAGGGGATACCTATTTCTTCCGCTATCATGCCGACGGCTATTCCAATGTGATTCACTATCCTGCTGCAGGCGGTGAAATTTTCCTGAATACAAATTCCTTCTACCCCTCCGTCCCTCAGGGGCAGTGGGCAAACTTCAAGCTGATCTATGATAGCAATGCAGTCAATTTCTATGTCAACGATCAGCTGGCGCATACCATTTCCGGCGACTTTGCCACCCTCTTTGCCGGAGCGACCTTCCGTGTACAGAGCTACTATATTCCTGTTTCTGTGAAGCTGGATTCTGCGGAGGCCATTGAGCTGTCAGCCTCCGATTGGAATTATTCTTCTCCCTGGTATATGAATTCCGAGGGCGGCATCTCCTATGCCGGAACCGACGGCGGTGCGGCACATGTGGCGTCTTATAAGCATACTCTGGACGCTAACCTTGTGTCCGTAAATCTTCGACTGGATGGCGCTCCCGGCGGCAACGGCAATATGGGTGTGTCTGTGGTAACGGCGGCAGGGGATACCTATTTCTTCCGCTACCATGCCGACGGTTATTCCAGTGTGCTCCTCTATCCTGCCGCAGGCGGTGAAAACTGGCTCAATTCTAATTCCTTCTATCCCTCTGTTCCCCAGGGACAGTGGACAAACTTCAAGCTGATCTATGACGAAGAAGGTCTGGATTTCTATGTGGGCGGTCAGTTGGCCCATAGTATTTCCGGCGACTTTGATACGCTCTTTGCCGGAGCGACCCTCCGTGTGCAGAGCTACTATACCCCTGTCTCCGCAAAGCTGGATGAGGTTCGCAAGGTCTATCCCTTTACCTCCTACTGGCAGTATTCCGATTGGGTTCTCAATACCGATGAAGCAGAGGACTACCTGACCTATGAGGGCAGAGAAGAGGTTGCTCCCATCAGTCATATTGGGCCTGTGACTGTGGATCAGATCGATTTCTCCGTCCGTGTGGATGAAGCCCCCGGCCGTGACAACGCAAACTACGGTCTGAATGTGAAGTGCCTGGACGGCAACAGCTATTTCTTCTTCTACTGCACCTATTCCTACGGCGGCGGTCAGTATTTCACCATTCGCCGTGTTTCCCCCGAGGGAGTGGAGAGCTACATTACCCCCTATAACTATGTGGCCTTGGAGAATGGCCAGTGGCACGATCTCAGCGTGGAACTGAAGAGCGACTACATTGCGCTCTATGCCGACGGTCAGCAGGTCTGCTATTACGCTGGAGACTTTGGCGAAAACTTTGTGAACAGCACCGCAAAATTCAGCAGCTATGATACAAAGGTCTCCGTAAAATTCGAGCCTGAAGAGCAGGAGCCCTATCCCAAGGTCAATTACGACTTTGAGTTTGACAATGCCGATTCCACCGAGTATTTCACCGCTGAAAACGGCACCATTGCCCATGAGGAGAGCGTGCTTGCTTACACAATCACCGGCGCAAACTCTTCTCTGAAAACACCTATCATCGTTATGGCTCAGGGCGAGAAATACTCCGCTCTGGCTAGCCTCCGCAATACGGTGTTCCTCCGCCTGAAGAATGAAACCGCTGCCACAGAGCTGAAGGTCACCCTCATTGCAGACTCCGGCGCAGAGTCCATTCTCTTACCTGTTGCGCCCAACAGTGACTATACTTCCTATTTTGCCAACTTTGCAGCCTATGACTTTGTGGGCTATGTCCGCTATGTGGTGATCGAACCTGTGGGCGTTTCCGAAGGTACGATCCGCATTGACGGCATGTCCTTTGAGCGTGAGGCAGAGATCATCGACTACCCCGGCAAGGTGACCTCCTGTGTAGCAGACTTCGAGGCGGAGACAATTACCATTACCGGCACCCTACCGGAGTCTATGGCAAATCAGACCGTAGATCTCTATGAGACCGGCCTGGAGAACTTCTACAGCGAACTGATCCCCTCCGAGAAGATCGCCTCTGTCACAGCAGACGGAACGAGCTTCACCTTTACCATCTCCCTGTATATGACCAACGGCAAGACTACCCGTCTGTCCTCCCTCTTCCTGGTAGGTGTGGGCGACACTTTGCTGGATGAGCGCTTTGTCATCGAAAATGGCGCATCCTATGAAGAAAATCCCTATGCATTTACCCTCCCCGAGCTGACTGTGGATGTCACGGACTTTGGCGCCAAGGGCGATGCCTTTACCGATGACACCGCAGCCATTCAAGCGGCCATTGATTATGTGGCAGAGCAGGGTGGCGGCAAGGTTGTCATCCCCGGCGAGCCCGAGAACTTCTATGGCAGACGCTATGTGATCACCAATGTCAAGCTCAAGAGTAACATCGAGCTGCACATTGAAGAGGGCGCAGTGCTCTGGCAGTCTCCCCGTGCCAAGGACTACAGCTACGATATTTTCTATGGCCACAATGTGGTGCTGCCGCCTCCTGCCCAGTGGACAGAGAGCGCCCAGATTGCCCACCGTCCCCTGGTGGAGGGCATCAAGGTGGAAAATGTCAAGATCACGGGTAAGGGCATCATCCGTGCCATGGACTACGGCTGCGAATCCATTACCGGTGCCGACGATGCGCAGACCTGGTGGATCGGCTGCGAGAGCCAGATCCATGTGAACCCCATCGGCTTCAGCAACGTGACCAATCTGGAGATCAGCGGTGTCAGCATCTACCGCACGCCTGCATATCATATTCTGGTTAACAACGGCGAAAACATCTACTATTCCGATATTTGGCTTTTGGAAGCCACTTGCGGCGGCGGCGACGGTTTCAATATCGGCACCAGCGAGAATGTGATGGTGAACCGTTGCTTCGCCTACACCAACGACGACCACGCTATGGGAATTATGTCCATTGACGATCCCCGTATCGAGCTGTCCTGGTGGACGGAAGGTCTGGATTATCAAGAACCTCCTTATCAGGATCACCGTGGCTGCCATAACTATACCTACTGCCATAATAACATCGCCGGTCGTCCCCACGGCATCACCTTTATCTCCTGGGGAAGCGGCGACCCTGATGCCTCCAATGCCAGCCATTCCGATCTGAATATCTATGACAACACCTTGAATATGATCGGCACCTGGTGCGATAATCCTTTCTACGGCGACCTGCCCTTTGACAATTCCGAGACCAATGACTACTCCTCTGTATACAATGTCCGGATCATGAACAATGTGATCAAGGACGGTATCCTGCTGGGTTCCATCAAAGCCACCAATCTGGTTACCGATGTGGAAGGAATCCACAGCCACAATCAGTTCATCTACGGCGACTTTGAGCGTAGAGATGAGTTCCATCCCGAGTGGATCACCGGCCTTGCCAACTGGACGGTAATTTCCAAGGGTGGTACCGCTGCCTCTGTGGAAAACAGCGACGGTCACTGGGGCAAGGTTACCGGCAAGGCCATTCTGGCACAGGGTCTGTATATGGAAGCCGGCCCACGAACCTTTACCGCAGAGGTCGCTGTAGAATCCGGCAATGCCCGTCTGATCGTCCAGGATATTCTCACCGGAGAGATTTTAGCAGAGCAGGCTGTTTCCGGCAAGGATCTGACCGAGTACACTATCACTTTTGAGGGAACCAACCGTAATCTGTATCTTGGCGTAGAGACCCTGACCGATGATGCGGTAGTCTATCTGGATAAGTGCAAGACCGCAGGTGAGGGAATTGAGGATGTGGAATACGGTGAAATTCCCAAGGTAGAGATTCTCCTGTCCAACAGTCCCGATCTCTTTGGCTGGGATACTGATGAGGAAGAAGGGGAGAAGGATTTCTCTCAGTGGTCCGCCCACGATGTATCCAATATCACCGCCACCTACGACTCCTCTAAATCCAGCCACCGTATCTGGAAGAGCATGATTGCCGACGAGAACAACTTCACTGTCGATCTGGATGTCATTGGCGGCAGCTATGACACAGCCTATATTAAGGCACTGGGTGTGATTGTTGAGTTGGACGGCAGAAGCGGCAATGGTGGCCAGTTCTACCTGAAGATCAACGGCGAGCACTACCATTGGGTCGACGGAAGAAACGGCGAAGTCCATGTAACCCTGTCCCGTGAAAACGGCGGTGACCTGTTTATCACTCTGACGGGCAGAGAAAAGGAGACCTACGTCTATACCGCAACACCCACCGAATCCAACGAAAATGTGGAGATCGGTGTCTATGCCGGTACGATCAACTTCAGAAATATTACCGCAGCGAGCAAGACCTACTACACCGTTACCTGGAATGTTGATGGCGAAGAGATCTATCAGGTCTATGAATCCGGCGAAACTCCCTTCTTCTCCGGCGATACCACCAAGGAATCTGACGGAACTTACGTTTACTTCTTTGCAGGCTGGGATAAGGAGCTTGTGCCTGTCACTGCCAATGCAACCTACATTGCCCAGTACACCAAGACCCAGGTGACCGATACCGGTTGGGATACGGACGAGATCGATGGTAACAAGGACTTCTCCGGTTGGAGCGGACTGGAAGGCTTGAGTGTCAGCGCTGTCTATAGCGAAACCACCGGTAACCACCGCATCTGGAGGGGACTGATCCATGATCAGGAGAACTTTACGGTCTACACGGAGTACACAGTGCAGGCGGAAAGCTCTGCCTATATCAAGCTGCTGGGTCAGACCCTGGAACTGGATGCCCGAAACGGCAACGGCGCACAGCTGGGCGTGAAGCTCAACGGCACGTTCCGGGATTGGATCGCTGCAGACGGTCTGACCGCCAAGGTATACCTGACCCGTGAAGCGGGCGGCGAGATCATGGTCGGCATCCTCACCAATGACAGCACCCTCCTGGCTGAGTATTCCATGACCCCAAGCGAGACCAGCGAAAATGTAGAGCTGGGTATCTACGCAGGCACGGTATCCTTTGCCAACATTGCGGTCACAGAACCCATGGGCGATATAGAAGCGCTGAAGAACCCCGGTGACTTTGGCTGGGAAAATGATTCTAATGCCTTTGGCGGATGGATCGCAACCGACGAAGCCAACTTCTCTGCTACTTACGATAAGACGATTCATAGCAGAGTCTGGAAGGGTCTGCTAAAGGATCAGGACAACTTTATCATTGACCTTGATATTACAAATGATAATGCTTCTACCACTTATGTTAAGGTATTGGGTGTCAACATCGAGCTGGACTCCAACAACGGTGACGGCAAACAGACCTTTATAAAGGTGGGCGGTGTGAACTACGATTGGCTCAGCGGCAACGGCTGCAAGTTCCACGTGACCATTGCACGTAGCAACGGCGGCGACCTGAATGTCACCGTCACCGGTGCAGGCAACGAAACCCCCTTCACCGCCACCGTTACTCCCACTGAGAGT
>JAZNVK010000011.1:0-13130 GCA_045592805.1 Faecousia sp. | reverse complement strand
TGTTGAGCTTAGAGAGAACCCACTTGTCCTCCAGCTCCAGCTTCTCAGGCAGCTTCACCTCATCGATGGTCAGGTTCATCATGACGAAGCGGCTGGCATTCCAGATCTTATTGGCGAAGTTGCGCATAGCCTCGCACTTCTCCACGTAGAAGCGCATATCATTGCCGGGACTGTTGCCGGTAATGAGGTTGAAGCGCAGAGCATCAGCGCCGTACTTCTCGGCCATCTCCAGAGGATCAATGCCGTTGCCCAGAGACTTGGACATCTTACGGCCCTTATCGTCACGAACCAGGCCGTGGATCAGCACAGTGTGGAAGGGAATGTCCTTCATCTGCTCACAGCCGGAGAAAATCATTCGGGCCACCCAGAAGAAGATGATGTCATAACCGGTAACCATGACGGACGTGGGATAGAAATAATCCAGATCCGCGGTCTTTTCCGGCCAACCCATGGTAGAGAAAGGCCACAGGGCGCTGGAGAACCAGGTGTCCAGGACATCCTCATCCCGCGTCAGCTTACCGCAGCCGCACTTGGCGCAGGTGGTAGGATCTTCCCTGCTGACGTTGATGTGTCCGCAAGCGTCGCAGTACCAGGCAGGGATCTGGTGTCCCCACCACAGCTGACGGGAAATGCACCAGTCGTGGCAATTCTCCATCCAGTTGGTATAGGTCTTGGTAAAGCGGTCGGGAACAAACTTGGTCTCGCCTTCGTAGACCACACGCAGCGCTTCCTCTGCCAGAGGCTTCATCTTCACGAACCACTGCGCGGAGATAATGGGCTCCACGTCCTTATGGCAACGATAGCAGGTACCTACATTGTGATTATAGGGCTCCACCTTAACCAGATAGCCCTGTTCTTCCAGATCGGCAACAATCTGCTTTCTGGCCTCATAACGATCCAGACCCTCATACTTGCCGCCCAGCTCATTGACCACGCCATTATCATCCAGAACACGGATGACTTCCAGATTATGACGCAGACCGACTTCGAAGTCGTTGGGGTCATGGGCGGGAGTCATCTTAACACAACCGGTGCCGAATTCCATCTCCGCATAGTCGTCTGCGACCACGGGAATTTCCTTGTTCATCAGAGGCAGAATGACCTTCTTACCGACGATGGAAGTATAGCGCTCATCGTTGGGGTTGACGCAGACACCGCTGTCGCCCAGCATGGTCTCGGGACGGGTGGTTGCTACGATGACCTCACCGTTGCCGTCAGCCAGAGGATAGCGGATGTGCCACAGGTTGCCGGGCTTATCCACATATTCAACCTCAGCGTCGGACAGAGCGGTAACGCAGTTGGGACACCAGTTGATGATACGGCTGCCCTTGTAAATCAATCCCTGTTCATAGAGATTGACAAAGACCTCACGGACAGCGCTGGAGCAGCCCTCGTCCATGGTAAAACGGGCTCTGTCCCAATCGCAGGAAGCACCCAGCTTCTTCTGCTGTTCCACAATGCGGTTGCCGTACTTGTGTTTCCAATCCCAGACCTTCTCCAGGAACTTTTCACGTCCGAGATCATAGCGGGTCAGACCTTCTTTGCGAAGCTCTTCCTCCACCTTGATCTGCGTGGCAATACCCGCATGGTCAACGCCGGGAACCCAAAGAGCAGCGTAGCCCTGCATACGCTTGAAGCGGATGAGAACATCCTGCAAAGCGGCATCCATGGCATGACCCATGTGCAGCTGGCCGGTAACGTTAGGAGGGGGCATTACGATGGTAAAAGGCTTCTTTTCCGGATCTCTTTCGGTGTGGAAATAACCATTCTCCATCCAGAAACGGTAGAGTTTGGACTCTACTTCCTTGGGATCATAAATTTTCGGTAATTCTTTGTTCATAATACTATCCTGCTTTTATCATATTTTTTATTATTTCAAATGCTGCGGCATTGTCGTATGCCATAGAGCATTGGGCTACAATATTGTAAACTTCGTTGATTTTCTTTTTGCTGCAATAGGGTGCGAAAACACAGCTTTGGCAGTTTTCTTCCTTACAGCAGATCAAAAATCTGCGGAAGGGATTTTCGCCTGCCTGCAGCCCTTCCCGAACTGCTTCAATAATCTGTGGCTCATAGAGGAAGGAAATCAGTTGCAGATATTGCTCTGCGGTGTATTTTTTTGTCTCACGGGTTAAGACATGGTGCAGGCAGGAGAGATATGCTTCATCCTCCCCTTCCATGCCGCCTATGGCATTTGCTACATGAGAGGCAACATTGCGGTTTCCGCAAGCCCACTCAACATAAGCAAGAGACAGAGCACCGTAAGCCTGATTCATCTTGGAGGGCAGCTCCAGGCCGACAGAATCAAAGATCCCGCTGTAGGAGAGCTTGCTGGTTCGTCTGGTGGTTTGGAAGTTGGAGAGCTTGTAACGGGCGAGCAGCATGATCTCATACAGCTGATCCATGGTGGCACTACCCAGATCAGCGCTGCACTTTTCAGCTGTACGGCGCAAATGTGTCAGGGGTAAGGCATCGGCATAATCGGAATAAAATACGCCGCTCATCCCAGGCACATAGAGGCGAATGGTTGTAAAGCCCAGATGGGAGCAATCACGGATCAAAAGGGTCTTGCCCTGTTTTTTCAGGAAAGCAACGATCCATTGCACCAGCTCCGCATTGGTCTTCTTTGACAGGTCTTCGTAGGGTACAAAGGAATAGGTAGGTTTCCCCGTAAAGAATTCCACAGGGAAGGTTCCCTCACCGCGCACGAAGAGCCGCATCTTATCAGAGAAGGAGCGGCTGCCGCTGCTGCGGAACAGCGCATTCTCCGTAAAGACCTGAGAGACATAGCGGTTCTGGAACATCTCGGTCAGGCAGCGCTCCAGAGCGATCTCAAAAACGGGACAGGCACCTACATGGACACGATACTGATGCGTCGCACGATCCACGACAACAACAGCGATCATGGGGAAACCCTTGCCGAGGGAGCAATCCTTCACGCTGACATCATAGCCGTGGGAGCGAATATCGCAAATCGTCTCGTAGGCCGTGGCATATTGGGCAAGATAGGTCTCAGGAATATCCGGCGGGATCTCCTGACCGGAGAAAAATCTGCGCTCATAGTTTCGCTCAATGATCTCACTGAATGCCTGCACCGTGGCTTCTTCCGCACTGTTGCCTGCGGCAAGACCATTGGTAGAGCAGATATCCTTGGCAATATGCAGCGGAAACCAGGTCATTTCTCCACTCATTGCATTGTACAGCGGCATGACCTCCACCTTATCAGGGTCATCTCCTGCGTCAAAGCACGCCTGAAGTAACTTTTCATAGGTAACAGGCAGACCTTCATTTTCCACAGCATCGTGGAGGAACTCCCGAAGCCAGGGGCCGCAGTGTTCTTCCAGCTGCTCCCGGCTAAAAAACTGAGAATCATTGATGGGAAGCGTCTTCCACATCAAGAAGCCGGATTGCAAGCGCTCCATGAATTCGCCATAGGCACTGGCATAGGCAAGATCCTTGTTGATGCCCTTGCCGTTGGTGAGCATTTTTGCTCCTTTTACCGATAATTGTAAGGAATAGCAGTTAGCGATACCGGTCTCGGTCTCACTGGGGATCACCTCGATCCCGTGCTGTTGAAGGATCTTCTGAATCCTTGCAACCGTATCCTTTGGCGAAGCATCCTTAAATCTTTCGTCAATTGTTTGCATCGCGACCTCCAAAAAAAGCGCCCTGAAGCATAACACTTCAGGGCGAATAAATCCGTGGTACCACCTGAATTTCCGCAAAGCGGACACTCAAAGCCCTGTAACGGGAGCAGCCCGTGCAGACCTACATCACTTCAGCCTGCCCACTCAAAAGCGACCTTCCTCCGTCTCTCTCGAAAGCTTACACCAACCGCTTCCTCTCTACGCAGAGATAACAGAGTACTCCTCTTTCTCATTGTGTTATCGTATTATGCATATGGTATCCCACAACAGGGAAAAAGTCAAGCCTGAGAATCAGACATCCTCAATGATCACATCGTTGCGGACAACGGGCTTGGGGTTGACAACAGCAGAGAACTTTGCGCGGGAATCGCGAACCTCGGCCAGAGCCTGTGCAATGGCTTCTTCGGTCTGACGGAGTGAATCATCCACGTAGTTCAAAGTGACCTGCTTCAGCTCCTTGATCTTCTCCTGAGCGTTGCGGATCATCTCATTGGCCTGCTCCTTCGCCTCCTGATAGATGGCCTCGCGGGTAACAAGCTCCTTTGCCTCAAGATGAGCTGCCTTACGAATGGCTTCCGCCTCACGCTTTGCGTTGGTGATCATAGTGTCTCTGGACTCGCAGATGGTGCGAGCCTGCTTCAGTTCACCGGGCAGACGATTGCTGATCTCGTCCAGGAGATCCAGCACACGCTCACGCTCCACAGAGCAGTTGCCGCCGCTGAAGGGAACGTTCTTTGCGTCCTGAACCATTTCATATATTGTGCCGATGAGTTCCTCAATGCCATGTTCGTTCATGGTAGTGCCTCCTTAATATTTCGGGTATTCTATTTATTGTATGAATTTATATGCCTATTACAAGCCTTCTTCCGCAGCAGCCAAATCCTGCTTGCGACGGAAGAGAGTGATGATCGTCGTACCGTATCGATAGTCCTTGGAGGGAATTAAGTCCCCAAAATCACCCTTCAGATCCTTGCCTACAGGCCTTTCCGTTATAATTATACCACTTTCTCCCAAAATGTCAATTTCTGAGATGCATTTTATTGCATTTTCTAAAGATTTTTCTGCATAGGGAGGGTCTAAAAAGATCAAACGGAAGGTTTTCCTGCATCTGGCCAGGTAAGAAAGGGAGTCGGCACGGATCACCTGCGCCCGATCCGCCAATTTCGTCTTCTCTAAATTGTCACGGATCACACGAATGGCATCGGCGCTCTGATCCACAAAGACGCAGTGTCTGGCGCCACGGCTCAGGGCTTCAATTCCCAGCTGGCCGGAGCCGGCGAAAAGATCCAGCACATCGCCGCTGATATCATATTGAATTATATTAAACAATGCCTGCTTGACCTTATCTGCGGTCGGCCGTGTGGTCATGCCCGCCGGGGCCTTCAGGGATGTACCTCTGGCGGTACCGGTGATTACTCTCATAGTTTACTCCTGAGAATGAAAATATTCATATATGGTCTGCGCAATATTTTTCGGAACAGCTTTGCTTAGTTCCTCCACAGAGGCAGCACTTACTGCCTTAACAGAACGGAAGGTTTTCAGCAGAGCCAGCCGTCTGGTCTTCCCTACTCCGGGAATCTCGTCAAGCGCTGAGCTCTTCAAGCGCTTACTGCGAAGCTCCCGATGATAGGTAATGGCGAAGCGGTGGGTCTCCTCCTGAATCCTGCCGATCAGGGCGAACAATGCAGGGACAGCCTGAATTCCCACCTCCTGCCCCTCGGGGGTAATAAGCGCACGGGTGCGGTGTCGGCTGTCTTTTACCATGCCATAGATGGGAGGCGTCAGCCCCATCTGCAGCAGGGCATCCCGAACAACACGGGCGTGCTTATCGCCGCCATCGATCAGGAGAAGATCCGGCATCTCATCAAAGCCCTTGTCCCCATCCAAATAATGACAGAAGCGACGGCACAGAACCTGCTCCATGGAGGCATAGTCGTCCTGATCCTCCAGGCCCTCCAGCTTGAAGCGCTTATAGTCGCTCTTTTTCGGCTTGCCGTCTGAAAAAACGGTCATAGATGCCACTATGTCCGTTCCTGCAATATTGGAAATATCATAGGCTTCCATCCGTCTGGGATAGCCGGGTAACTGAAGCAGCTCCTGCAGCAGCTTTAATGTGCCGCTGAGGCGCTCTGCCGCTGTGGTAGCCAGCTCTGCTTCCTCTTTGGCATTCTCATTTGCCAGAGAGACCAGCCGCAGATTATCTCCTCGGCTGCCAACTACAAAGCGAACATTTACCTCATGCTGTTCCAGAAGGAGCCTGGAAAACAGTGTGGAATCCTCCATAGCAAAGGGCAACAGCACTCGTCTGGGCGCTGCGCCACGGGAAAGATAATACTGTTTCACCAGGGAGGAAACCGCCTCGGCCGGTTCCTCGGATCGAGGGAGAATCTGATGCTCCTTGTCGATCAGATTGCCTCCCACAAAGTGCAGTACCGTAAAGCAGGCCTTTGCCTCGGTCTGGTACCAGCCGATCACATCCGTATCCGCACGGGAGGTTGCGGTAACGGTCTGCTTGTGGCCTAAAAGTTCAATGGCCTTCAGGCGGTCACGGTACTGGGCGGCAATCTCAAAATCCAAAGCCTCCGCAGCATCTTCCATAGATTTGCGCAGCTGCTCCAGAAGGGGCTTGTGTTTTCCCTCCAGCAGCAGGATCGCCTGGTCAATGCGCCGTCCATACTCCTGTGCTGTCATTTCGCTTCTGCACCAGCCGGCGCAGGTCTTCATATGGTAATTCAGGCAGGGTCGTTCTTTCCCCACATCCCGTGGGAATTTGCGGCTGCAATCCGGAAGGCCGAAGGTCAGGCGGATGGAGTCGATCACCTGCTGACTCCTGCCACGGGAGCCGTAGGGGCCGAAATATTTGGCGCCATCGTCCTTCATGCGCTGGGCAAGAGTGATTTTCGGATAAGCCTCTTTCGGGTCCAGGCGCAAATAGGGATAGCCCTTATCATCCTTCAGAAGGATGTTATACTTGGGCATATAGTGCTTGATCAGCGAGCACTCCAGAACCAGCGCTTCAAACTCCGATGCCGCACGAATGGTCTCAAAATGGTCCACCTGAGAGACCATCCGTCGTGTCTTGGCGTTATGGGAAGCAGTATCCTGAAAATACTGGGTGACACGGTTTTTCAGTTTTTTCGCCTTGCCAACATAAATCACCGTATCGCTCTGATCCTTCATCAGATAGACACCGGGGGCAAGGGGCAGGCTGAGGGCAGCGTTTTTCAGTTCTTCCTTCGTCATTGTACGCTCCTCTTTACACAAAGCTGCCCCAAGCGTAGAAACGTTTGGGGCAGGACTTTGATGTAGCTTAATAAATATCCTTTACCAGCATAGCGGAAAGCTCCTTAACAGCAGCTTCCTCATCGGGGCCTTCAGCAACCAGAGCGATCTCGGTGCCGGTGGTAATGCCCATGGAGAGCACGCCCAAAAGGCTCTTGGCGTTGATCTTGCGGTCGTCCGCCTCGATCCAGATGCTGGAACGGAACTCATTTGCCTTCTGAATAAAGTAGGTAGCCTGCTTATTGTGAAGGCCGGACTCACACTTGACGATGGACTTCTCTGTGTACATAATGCGTCACTCCTCATTCCCGGGTCATTTCAATGACCGCTAATCCATAATATACGAAAAATCAAGGGATTTGTCAATACATTTCTCACACTTTATAACAAATCACGACAGTTCCGCAATGGTAACGCCGTCCTCTCCCTCTCCGTAAACGCCCAAACGATAACGCTTTACAGCACGGTTGTGTTTCAGCTCTTCGTGTACGGCTTTGCGGAGGATGCCCGTACCCTTACCGTGAATAATGCGGACAGAAGAGAGGTTGGCCAGCATGGCGCTGTCTAAAAATACACTCAGGGTCGCAATGGCTTCATCGGCACTCATACCGCGCAGATCCAGCTCCGTGGCAGTGGGGGTGTTGCGGAACTCCCGTTTGCTGCGCTCGATGATCTTCTTTACCTGCTGCTGCGTCTCTTCCAGAAGAACGACCTCGTCTTTTTTTGCATTGACCTTCATAATCCCGGCCTGAAGCTGGTAGCTGCCGTCCTTATTGATGGCAAGAACGCTGGCTTTCGTTCCGAAGCGTAGCAGCTCTACCGTATCCCCTACCCGAATTTCACGAGTTGCTTCGGGACGCTTGGTCTGGGCTTGCTTCTCCGCAAAGGCCTCCTCCGCATCATTCAGGCGCTTACGAAGCTCTGCCTGCTTGGCATTGGTTCCCTGTACATCCGCAGAATCACGAAGCTGCTTGCGCAGCTGCTTCAGCTCCTCCGCAACCTCATTGGAGGTTCGGCGGGCATCATCGATGATCCGCTGAGCTTCTGCACGGGCGGTGCGCATGGCCTTCTCCCGTTCCTGCTTGATTTCCGCATAATAAGCCTCAGACTTGCTTCTCAGCTGCTGGGTCTCCAGCTTCAGGCGCTCCGCCTCGATGCGGGCGACCTCCATCTCCTGCCGCTGGGTTTCCAGCTGCTGCAGTACATCTTCAAAATTACGGTCGGACTCATTAACATAGCTCTTTGCCTGATCGATAATATCATCAGACAGACCCAGCCGCTTGGAGATGGCAAAGGCATTGGACTTACCGGGAATGCCGATGAGCAGCTTGTAGGTGGGGCGAAGAGTCTCCACATCGAACTCGCAGGAGGCATTCATAACACCCTCCGTGCGCATGGCATAGAGTTTCAATTCTGCATAGTGGGTGGTGGCTGCCACACGGCTACCGCATTTTCTGCAGAACTCGATCAGAGCCGTTGCCAGCGCCGCACCCTCTGTGGGGTCGGTACCCGCCCCCAACTCATCAAATAACACCAGAGTCTCGTCATCACATTCTGCAATGATCTCCACGATGTTCTTCATATGGGAGGAGAAGGTGGAAAGGGATTGTTCAATGGACTGCTCATCACCGATATCCGCCAAAACACGGCGGAACACAGAGACGGCACTGCCGTGCTCCACAGGCAGGTGCAGACCGCACTGCGCCATCAAAGTCAAAAGACCGATGGTCTTCAGCGTAACCGTCTTACCGCCGGTATTGGGGCCGGTGATGACCAGGGTATCAAAATCACTGCCCAGACGGACGGTAATGGGTACGACAGACTTTTTCTCAATGAGCGGATGTCTGGCACGGATCAGCTCCAGGCTGCCGTTTTCACGGATCTCCGGAGCAATACCGTCCATGCGAAGAGAGAGTCTTGCCTTGGCAAAGATCACATCCAGGCAGGTCAGCATCTCCACACCGGAGCAGATGCTCTCACGGAAGGATGCCGCTTCGGCAGACAGCTCTGCCAGGATGCGCTCGATCTCCTTGCGCTCCTGAATCAGCAGCTCGCGAAGGGCGTTGTTGGCATTGACCGCAGACATGGGTTCAATAAAGAAAGTACTGCCGGAAGAAGATACATCATGTACCATGCCGGGAATCTCGCCCTTGTACTCGCTCTTAACAGGGACAACATAACGGTCTCCGCGCATGGTAATAATAGGGTCACGGAGATATTTGGAATAGGTCGGAGATGTAATAATTTTCTGCAGAGAATCCTTCACCTTGGCGCTCTGAATTCGCATATGGCGACGGATATCCGCAAGTTCGGAGCTGGCAGCATCGGCAATCTCGTCTTCCGAGAGAATGGAATTGGTGATCTTCTCCTCCAGATAGCGGTTGGGGCTCAGCTCCTGAAAATAAACGTCCAGCACGGTCTGGGCATAGTCACCGTTGTAGTATGCTTTTGCGTTGCGGATACAACGCAGCACCGCTGCGATACGCAGCAGCTCCACAGGTGTCAGGCAGCCGCCACGATCCGCTCTTTCCAGAGAGGGGGCTATCTCCTTCAGCTCATGGAAGGAGGGGCTGCCCTTCAGAGAGATCAGCTTGCAGGCCGCAGAGGTCTGCTCCTGCAGAAGCAGGATCTCCTCACGGTCATCCAAAGGCAGCAATTGCTTGCAACGATCCTTTGCATTTTCGCTGTGAGCCAGCTCTGCCAGCTTATTTAATATGGCAGGCAGCTCCAGCTTGTCTAATGATTTCTCATATAACTCATTCATAATTCTTCCTCAATAAAACAGGGATTTGTAAAAATCCAGGGTGTAAAATCCGCGTTCCAGACGCATACTGAGATAGCTCTCCGCAATCTGGCTCAATTCCACAGCCGAGCTTTCTCCCAGTTGGAAAGAGAAAAGCTTCTTGCTGTCACAGGAGCAGATATAGCGCATCGCCTGTAGTGTTCCGCTGCTGACGGGCATACGAATACCGGCGGTCTCTTCGGAATTGCAGCTTGCGCATTGTAAGCAGCCCTGGGAGATATTAAAGCGCTCAGGCGTCAGCTTGCCGCAAACCATACAGCCCCGAAGATCCGGAAGGAAACCGCTGATACAGGCCATACGCAGCTCAAACACCGCCTTGACCAGCATCTGTGGCTTCTTCAACTTCGCCAGGGCGTACAGTGCATTGAGCAGCAGCGACAGAAGCTCCTGCGCAGGATCGTTCTCCTGGGCAATGACATCCGCTACCTGGGCAAAATAGGATGCCAGGGACAGCAGCTCGATATCCGACCGAAGCTCGGGGAATATTTCCCTGGTTACGGTTTCTGTCGCCGTGAATCTCCCCTGCTGCTCATAGAGCGTAAACTCGGAATACGCAAGGAGCTGGCAGGCTGCTTTGGATTTGCTGTGGGGGCCCCTGACACCTCTTGCCTTCACGGTAATTTTCCCGTACTCCGCCGTCAGGAGGGTCAGAAGCTTATCTTTATCTTTGTAATCTGTCTCCCGAAGGACAATGCCACAGGTTTTTTCGTACATAAGTAGTTTCCTTCATTATGTATGCGTACATCAATCCTCAGGATCTGTACGCTGATTTTCGTTGCGGTAAAGAAGATAGGCCTCCGGGGAACCGGTTTGCAGAAATAAGTTCCAGTATAGTATCTCGTCCATATGCAAATCTCCCTTCCTTGTGTATCCATAGGATGTGCCGCAGGAGAGGAAGCTATGCGTGGAAAGCTATGGCTTATTCGTAACCGAAGTTTCGCAGGAGGAAGTCACTGTCACGCCAGTTTTCCTTGACCTTGACCCAGGTCTGGAGGAAAACCTTCGTACCCATAAAACGCTCAACATCTTCACGGGCAGCGGTGCTGATTTTCTTCAGCATAGCGCCCTGTTTACCGATGATAATGCCTTTGTGGCTGGCTTTCTCGCAGTAAATGGTAGCATCCACATCCACCACACCGTTGTCACGCTCAGAGAATTTCGTGATCTCCACCGCGGTACCGTGGGGGATCTCCCGCTCCAGGTTCCAAAGAAGCTTCTCACGGATGATCTCCGCAATCACCTGCTTCTCCGGCTGATCGGAGGTCATGTCCTCCGGGAAGAAGAAGGGGCTCTCCTCTGCATACTTGTCGCACTCCTTGAGAAGGGCCTCCACGCCGTCCTTGTAACGGGCAGAGATGGGCATAACGGCATCAAACTCGAATTCCTTGCTGTAGGCAGCGATGACGGCCAGAAGATCTTCCTTCTCCTGCACTGTGTCGATTTTATTGATCACCAGGATCGCAGGGGCGCCGCTCATGCGGATCTGCTGCAAAAGCGCCTCCTCCTGAGGACCGATATTGGCAATGGGCTCGACGATCAGCAGCACCAGATCCACATCTGCCACGCTGTCCCGTACCACATCCACCATGTAGTCGCCCAGCTTGGTACGGGGCTTATGGAAGCCCGGCGTGTCCATAAACACCAGCTGTGTATCGCCTCTGGTGACCACACCGCAAATGCGGTTTCTGGTGGTCTGGGGCTTATTGGAAACGATGGCGATCTTCTCCCCTACCAGACGGTTAATTAAAGTAGACTTACCAACATTGGGACGGCCCGCAATGGTAATCATAACAGATTTGGTTTTCATTTCTCTTCTCCTAAGTAAAATTCATAAGTCAATTGATCCATGCCTTTATCCTCATGGCCGTCATCACGGACGGTCAGAATGCCGCCCATTTTTTCATAGAAGCCCTGGGCAGGCAGATTATGGCAGTTACACTGACAGAAAAACTTATCCAGCCCCCGTTCACGGCAAACCTGCCGTAAATGGGCAAATACACGTCTGCCCAGTCCCTGTCCCTTGTACTCTTTCAGGAAATACAGGGAGTTCAGGCAGAGAACAAAGTCTTTGTAAGGCGGAATATGGGGCGGACCGTAGTGGAAATATCCCACACAGCGATCTCCGTCCATTGCCAAATAAAAGCTCTGCTCCCGATCCAGCATGCGCCTGCGATCCCGTGCGGTATACCAGGCAAGATTGTAGTTGTCAATCTTGTCATCGGAATAGATTCCACGATAGGTCTGCGCCCAAACCAGGGGTCTGGTGGCAGCCATGATACCGGCAGACTCAGGCCCGACCTTGACAAACTCGACGCTCATCGCAGTAACCCCAGCTCTCCGGCAATGATCTCCTCCCGAATCCGCATCTGTCGCTTCTGGGGCCCTTCATCCAGGTGATCATAGCCCAGAAGATGCAGCACGGAATGAATAGTCAGATAGCCGACCTCACGCTTCAGGGTATTGCCAAAGCGCTTTGCCTGATCCTTTGCCCGTTCCAGGGAGATTGCCATATCACCCAGCGGCAGCATACCGGTCTGCGGATCCAGATATGCCTTCACATCCGCAGGAAACTGCTGGGGAATGAAGTTAAACATGGGGAAAGACAGCACGTCGGTCTCTTTATCAATATTTCTGGTGGCACGGTTGATACCACGGATGCCCTGATCGTCCGTAACCAGCACATTGATCTCACAGGGAACATGCACTTGTTCCTGCTCAAGCGCAGCGCTGATGCAGCGAACCAGATGGATGGTAAGGGCAGGATGCTTATCTAATTTGTTGGTATACCGAACCGTAATTCGATGCTTCATAATCACTTACTTCTTTCTGTAGACTTTCTTCTGGGCAGGCAAACGCTTCTTTTCGCCGCTCTCGTAGGCAGCAATGATCTTCTGCACCAGAGCGTGGCGCACCACGTCGCTGGCGGTCAGTCGGCAGATGGCAATATCGGGGATATTCTCAAGAATACTGATCGCATCCTTCAGACCGCTGGTCTTATCTGCGGGAAGGTCGATCTGGGTCACGTCACCGGTAATGACGATTTTAGAGCCAAATCCAAGACGGGTTAGGAACATCTTCATCTGCTCACGGGTGGTATTCTGTGCCTCGTCCAGGATGATAAAGCTGTCATCCAATGTTCTGCCGCGCATATAGGCCAGGGGCGCAACCTCAATATTTCCCCGCTCTAAGTACTTCTGATAGGTCTCTGCGCCCAGCATATCATAGAGGGCATCGTAGAGGGGGCGCAGATAGGGATCGACCTTATTCTGCAGATCACCGGGAAGGAAGCCCACGCGCTCCCCTGCCTCACCCGCCGGACGGGTCAGGATGATCCTGCTCCCCTTTTTCTCACGGAAAGCAGCTACCGCCGCCGCCACGGCAAGATAGGTTTTGCCGGT
>JAZNVK010000010.1:0-4958 GCA_045592805.1 Faecousia sp. | reverse complement strand
GGCCAAGCGGTCTTAGGAAGACAATAGAGAGGGACAACTCCTTGGCTCACAGAACGACATGGCTACGATCCGACTTCGCAGGTCTGCAGACACAAAGTTTGTATCCAGCGTATTCTTATAATATGCCATATGAGCTGCGCCGCCGTCGGTTCCGGCGTAGGAGATACTGCCCTCGGAATTCATATGCCAGGGGTCGGCATAGTTCCAGTCCGAGGCAGACAGCTCAATGGCCTCCACAGAATCCAGCTTCACAGAAACGGGAATATAGTAGCTCTGGGCACGGAGAGTCGCGCCGGCAAAGAGGGTTGCATAGTCACCGGAAACGGTATGTGCCAGCTGATTGTTGATGAAGAAATACACCGTATTCTCATCATAGATCAGCTTGAAGTTCGTCCACTGCCCCTGAGGGACGGAGGGATAGAAGGAATTAGAATTAAGCCAATTTTCACCACCTGCTGCCGGATACTGAACGACCTGAGAGTAGCCATCGGCATGATAACGGAAGAAATAGCTGTCGCCTGTCTTGGTCAGAACAGAGATGCCCATATTGCCGTTGCCGCCGGGGGCACCGTCCAGACGCAGATCTACAGAGATGCAGTTGGTATCCAGCCCATAGTTGTAGGTGGCGATGTGGGCGGCACCGCCGTCGGTTCCGTTATAGGAGAGCACACCGTCACTACCCACATTCCAGACAGAATCCCCCGTCCAAAGCTGGGGTTCCAGGGAGTTCAGTCTGGCAGAAATGGGGCAATAATAGCTCTGTACTCGCAGCGTAGCGCCCTCGAAAATGCTTGCATAGTCGCCGGAAACACTATGGGCCAGCTGACCGCCAATATAGAAATTCACAGAACTGCCGTTGTAGATCACAGTGAAGTTGACCCACTCTCCCTGCGGAACAGAGGGGTAGTTGGAATTGGTATTCAGACCAATTTCACCGCCTGCGGCAGGATAATGAACAACCTGAGAATAGCCGTCAGCATGGCAGCGGAAGAAGTATCCGTCTCCCGTCTTGGTCGTAAGATAGATACCGAAGTTGCCGTTGCCACCGGGAGCGCCATCCAGGCGCAGATCCACGGAGACACAGTTGGTATCCAGGCTGTCGATGTAGCTTGCGTAGTGCGCAGCGCCGCTATCCGTACCGGAGTAAGAGAGCACGCCGTCAGCGTCCATCGTCCAGCTGGTATCGTAGCTCCACATATCGGGCTCCACCGAGGGCTGCTGTAGGGAGATAGGACTGCCATAGCTGTAGACACGGAGATAGCCACCGTTAAAGGCAGATGCATAGTCACCGGAGATCGTGTGCATCAGGCTGCCGCCGATATAGAAGGAGGCAGAGCCGGCATTGTAGACCACCTTAAACTCCGTCCACTGGCCGATGGTAATGGAGGGGTAGGCACCGGAGGTGTTCAGATAGGTCTCGGCCCCGTTCTGGATTTTCAGAATGGCTGCATAGCCACCCTCATTGCCGGAGGCGAAGAAGAAATAGTATTCAGCACCGTCAGACCCAAGGATGTTGATACCGTATTTGGCATTACCGGCATTGGCAGCAGCATCCATCCGCAGAGAAACGGAAACGCTGGAAGTGTTCAAGGGGACATTGTAAGTTGCATAGTGAGCGGCACCCAAGTCGGTACCGGTGCAGGTCAGGGTTTCAGCATCGCTGATGCTCCAGGATGAGGTCAGGTTCCAGTCTGCCCAGGCGTTTTCTGCTGCCAATACTGCCGGGATCATACCGCAGAGCATAGCCAATGCTAATAGGGTCGCAAGAAATCGTTTCATAGTTTTTCCTCCTGTTTTATCGTTTTTACAGTTCATTCCTTGTCCTTGTTTTAAGGCCGCTCACCTGCCTTCCTGTTGGTGCTGCAACCATTTTTCCCGTACTGCCTGATAGACAATATCGGGGATCTCCGGATTTCCCTTGGAATAACAGGGCAACAGCTGATCTCCGGCGATTTTTGGATCGGTACAGTGATGGTCATTTCGGAAAGCCTCCCTTTGGGCAGGGTCCCGCAGGTCGGGGATGGTTTGAGGCTTTCCGCCGTCCAGCACGGAATAATAGGCAAAGTGTCCCACCATAAACATGTCCACCGCCTCATACACATCAACAATATGAGCATCAGGGTTTCCAAGCACATACTCCACAGCGTGCCACATGCAGTAATAATCCGCTCGATGATGCTGAAAACCATTGGAATCCCAGTGATCCGGCTGAGTGGGACGATAGGAAATTACAGGCTCCGGTGCATAGGCACCCTCATAGGGATCTACATTCAGATATACCCTGGAGGCACCGCCCTGATCTGCATCATCCCTGGCAGATTCAATCCGTCCCTTTTCGCCGTAAAGGCAAAACCACTCGGAATTGCGGTAGAGACCGCCGTGTATGGACTTCATCACACCACCGTTTTCCATGGTCACCATTTCTATGGCAGCGCTTCCACGCTTTGCCCCGCAGCGGAACTGGAGATTCGTATGTGGCAGCTCTAAGCCGGTCACGGACACAGGCCGTAAGCCGGTGGCATGGAGCAGCGGCCCTACGGAATGAGAGCTGTAGAAGAACGCATGGACATTGTTTCTCCAATGGGTGGGATCGCCGTAGGTGATGTCCGGCCAGAGGGTCTCACAGTTGTGGATATACTCCCCTTCTCCATAGCGGAATTCCCCTAATTTCCCCTGGAGATAAAGACTTCTCATCTCCATATTCACAGGCATGTAACAAAAATCTTCTAAATAGCAATACTTCGCCTTGCTGCGTTCCACAGCCTCTATAAGCTGAACCGCCTCTGCCATAGTGCGGCAAGGCATGACCTCAGAGAATACATGCAGTCCCTTGTCAAGGGCGCAAATGGCAAGCGGTGCGTGCTCCGTTGCGTAATTGGCAAGGACAACTGCATCCATAGGATGCTCCAGAAATTCTGCATAGTCCGAATAACAGCCGATGGACGGATCGTGCAGCTCGTTTTTCACCTTTTCCAGGCGCTCGGGACGGATCTCGCAAAGGGCAACAAGCTCCGCATTGCTCGCACGGAGAAGATACTGGATCATGGCTTTCCCCCGATACAAACCCACCACGCCGACTCTGAGTTTGTCCATAAATGCTCTCCTTTCTTTTGTTATATGATTTTATTATATCGGTTTCACGCCACAGGGGAATAAATTAATTACAGCAAAAAATGGAGAAAATCCATTTTGCAGCAATTCAAGGAAATAATCCCTGAATAACTGGACATTTTCCATTTTATCTTGTAGATTCCATCTATATAGAGTATGATAAAAGAAAGGAGGAGCGCAGATGAACACACAGGATATATGTAAATTTATTCCCAGCAAAAGCATTGACAAGGATCTGCTGACATTGAATTTTGTCTACGAGTGCCAATTCTTTCCCGAAGAATTCCTAAGTAAGAATGCTTACAGCATCAATTTGGTCAGCGCTGGAAGGGGCATCCTCCACACCAGAAACGGTGAATATCTACTGCAGCCTGGTGTGATGTTTTTCACCTTCCCCCAGCAGGAATACCGTGTGGAAAGTACCGAGGATCTGCAATATATGTATGTATCCTTTCTCGGTATTCGGGCGAATGCCCTTATGGAACGACTTGGACTTTGCAGCAAATACGCCGTATTTACCGACTGTGGTGCGCTGTTACCAATCTGGAAACAGGCGATTCATGCGTCGCAGCCTGAAAACCTGGATCTGATCACCGAGGGACTGCTCCTGTATTCTCTGGCGCATCTGTGCAATACGGAAAAAGAGAGCGACGCCATGGCCGCTTCTACAGATATCGTTCTAAAGGTGAAGCTGTATTTGGAGGAGCATTTTACCGATCAGGATCTGACGCTGCAAGCTGTTGCTGCGAAGTTCGGCTATAACCACAAATATCTCTCGCAAAAATTTATCAAAACCATTTCCATTGGCTTTAATGATTATCTCCAGGACCTTCGAATCCAGCATGCCCGAAAGTTAATCCGGGAGGGCATGCAGAATGTAGCGGAGATATCCAGGCGATGCGGATATAATGACCCCTTTTATTTTTCCCGTCTTTTCAGGGAAAAGACGGGACTCTCGCCAAAGCAATATATGCGCAAACGGGGCGAATGAACAGCATAAGCGTACAAGTTTAGAAATCAGAATTTGCGAAATGCGGAAAACCTGCAATTATTAATCACACAACCAAATGTATGAGATCATGAAAGATGCACTTGACCCGATGCAATCAAACGGGAATTTTCCGGTCTGTTTGGAGACTGATAACTAATTAATAAAGGACTAAGAATGAAGATGTAGCTCCGGCACGGATTTGGATTATATATGTCATCAAACAGAAATTTGTCGAACAGTTGGATGTAGCCAGAGCCTCCAGTATTAGGAATAATTTCGTACTATGAGAGAGACAACATATTACGCAATGTCATTGCGAGGCCACTTGTGGCCGTGGCAATCCGCATCCTTAAAAACTACCGTTTTTACACTAAATTCCCATATAATCGAAACATTTTTGGAACGGATTGCCACGTCGGGCTTACGCCCTCCTCGCAATGACATGACTTTTCGGTAGCCTGTTCCTCTATTGAAAAGGTGGATTTGGGCAAAAGCATACAGTTCGATAAACATCTATTTGACGGTAGTGCCACGGGCGCACGCAGTGCGCCCCTACGATAATGACCGACAGACCGATAAACATTCATTTGATTGGGAGAACTACATATAGAGAAAGCGCCGTGGGAGATTTTCCCACTGCGCTTGTTGCGTTATTGCGTTATTGTGATATTGCCCTATGCTTGATTCTTAGCCCAGGAGGCTGTCGAAGTAGATTTTGGCGCTGTCGCCGTAGTAGATGCAGGCTTTGGCAAGGGCTGCGGCGCTGGCATCGGTGGAGGCGATGTTGCTCTTGGCGTAGGCTTCGATGCTGTAGCCGACGTTCTGAGAGGCTACCTGATCGCCTACGTAGGCGACG
>JAZNVK010000009.1:0-2873 GCA_045592805.1 Faecousia sp. | reverse complement strand
TCCGACGGCATGAGCCGGATCTACGCCATCGCTCTGGAGGAGCTGATCTCCGCCGGTGTCATCGCCCATGTGGACATTTACGGGGAGGCGGAGGCATGAGCTCGGAGCTGCTGGTGGCGCTGATCTCCCTGGCGGGGACGGGCCTGGGAACCCTGGGCGGCATTTTAGCCGCCAACCGCCTGACCAACTACAGAATTGAACAGCTGGAGAAAAAGGTACAGGCACACAATAATATTGTGGAACGTACTTATAAGTTAGAAGGACAGATGGTGGAATGTATCCACGACATTCGGGATCTGAAGAACGGAAGAGGAGGAGAGAGATGTTTCTGAAATGGATGAAAGCGGCGGCGGTGAGAGCCGTCAAAACCATGGCGCAGACGGCCGTGGCCATGCTGCCCGTAGCAGCGACTGTGGCGGAGGTCAACTGGCTGACCGTGGCAGGCACGGCAGCTCTGGCGGGGATCGCCTCCCTGCTGACCAGTCTTGCCGGCCTTCCGGAGGTGAAGGAACAGTGAAGAAGATCTATTTGAGCCCCTCGGATCAGGTGAAGAACCTCTATGCCGGGGGCAGGACCAACGAGGCTGTCCAATGCCGTGCCATTGCCCTGGCACTGGCGGATGCCCTGGAGCGCTGCGGATTTCAGGCGGCAGCCAATTTAGCGGCCTCCATGGAGGAACGGGTGGCGGAGAGTAACCGCTGGGGTGCGGATCTCCATATCTGCCTCCATACCAATGCCTTCAACGGGCAGGTTATGGGGACGCGGATTTTCAGCTACGACCTGAAGGGCGAGGGCCACGAGGCGGCAAAGGCGATTTTTGCCCGTCTGGCACCCCTGAGTCCCGGCAGCTCCGAGAACGTCAAGGCATATCCCGGCCTCTATGAGGTCAGAGCCAGCAGCGCCCCCTGTGTGTATATCGAGGCGGAGTTCCACGACACCGTGGAGGGTGCAGCCTGGATCACGGAGCACACCCTGACCATTGCGGAGGCCATTTGCCATGGCATTTGCGACCACTACGGCCTGCCCTATGTGGCGGAAAAGGGGGAGGAAGAAATGGCGGAAGAAGTGCGTTATCAGCGCCTGGAGGATTTGCCCCCCTGGGCGATCCCCGAGACAGAGGAGCTGATCGCCCTGGGCGCCCTGAAGGGCAACGAAAAGGGTCTGGATCTGACAGAGGATATGCTCCGCTGCCTGGTCATCAACCTGAGAACCACCAAAGCACTGCTGGAGAGCCGTGAAGGATGAAGAAATAACCCGTAGGGACGGTTAAAATCGCCCCTACGGGTTCCGGTGGCGGTGCATGGGTTCTTCTTTGCAGCTCATACCTTCCGCATCTCTCCCCTTCCATGCAAAAAGCCGCAGCCTTTTTCTTGGCTGCGGCTTGTATTATCGCTGATCCATGGGGATATAATCTCTGTGGTGGATCAGAGGCTTGTAGGCAGGGCGGTAGATGCGGCCGCCGGTGAGAATCTCCTCCATGCGGTGAGCGCACCAACCGGGAATTCTGGCCACGGCGAAGAGGGGCGTAAACAGCTCCGGCGGAATATTCAGCATCTGATAGATCAGGCCGGAATACATATCCACATTGGCGCACATGGTCTTCTCATGGCCGGTGATTTCGGCAAAGAGATCGGGTGTCACACGCTCCACCGCCTCCATCAGCTCCAATTCGTCCAGCATACCACGCTGCTGCGCCAGGGTACGGGCGGCCTTTTTCAGGATCACCGCTCTGGGGTCGGAGAGGGTGTAGACCGCATGGCCCATGCCGTAGACCAGACCGCTGCCGTCTCCTGCCTGCCGCATAAGAATCCGGCGCACATAGGCGGCGACCTCTTCGTCGTCTGTCCAGTCCTTTACATTGGCCTTGATCTGCTCAAACTGCTCCAGCACCTGGCGGTTGGCACCGCCGTGCTTGGGTCCCTTCAGAGAGCCCACCGCCGCCGCAATGGCGGAGTAGGTGTCGGTACCCGTGGAGGATACGGCGCGGCAGGTAAAGGTGGAGTTGTTGCCGCCGCCATGCTCCGCATGGCAGATCAGGCACAGATCCAGGAGCCGTGCCTCCTCGGGGGTATACTTCTGATCGGGGCGGATCAGCTGCAGGAAATTCTCTGCCAGGGACAGCTCCGGCTTGGGACGGTGGATATACAGGCTCTCGTTGTCAAAATAATGGCGTTTGACCACGTAGGCATAGGCCACCATCAGGTGGAACCGTGCCACCAGCTCCATGGACTGACGCATGAGGTTCTCCACGCTGAGCTCGTCGGGGTTGGGGTCGGAGGAGTAGAGGGTCAGCACCGAGCGCCCCAGCTTGTTCATAATATCCCGGCTGGGCTGCTTGATGATCATGTCCTCCACGAAATTGGGGGGCAAGGCAGTGAAGTTATGCATCACGTTACGGAACATCTCGTAGCGCTGCCGATCGGGCAGGTTGCCGAAGAGCAGCAGATATGCCACCTCGGTAAAACCGAAGCGTCCCTCTGTGATATAGGCACTCACCAGATCCTTCAGAGCGTAGCCACGGTACTGCAGATTGCCCTCCATGGGTTCCTTCTCACCGTCCACCACGTGGTAGCCCTGGACGTTACCCACCTTGGTGCAGCCCACCATCACGCCGGTGCCGTCATCGTAGCGCAGGCCGCGGAGGATATGGGAATTGGTGCGGGCTTCTACTTTTAAGCTGTTATGAATTCGGTAGTCCGCGCATAGAGTGTGGAGGAAGTCGCTATGATCCATGCCCTTCTCCCCTTTCGAAAAATTTTCGGGCTCCTCTAAAAACTAAATTTCGAGCGGATGCCCAAAAATTTTGGCTCAAATTTTGTGTTAAAAATCGCAGGAATACTGGATGTATTTCAAGATTTTTATAAGCAAAAGTT
>JAZNVK010000008.1:0-3083 GCA_045592805.1 Faecousia sp. | reverse complement strand
ACCATGTCCATCTTCACCTCCAGCAAGGTGCTGGGCTATGAGAATGACCCTATCTTAGGCCCTGTTGGCTCTGTGGGCATCCCCGAGTTCGGCACGGGCTTCACCCGTGGCATGCTCATGGATACCAAGCCCACCCAGTTTGACACTCTGATCCGTCTGTCCGGCTTCTCCCACGGCACCGACGTGTGGCTGGGCAATGCCAAGGATCTGATCGTCAGCGGCACGGCTACGGTTTCTCAGGCCATTGGCTGCCGTGACGATATTATGATTTATCTCATCAAGTGCGGCATCCCCGAGACCCGTGCCTTCAAGATCATGGAGATGGTGCGTAAGGGCAAGGGTCTGCCCGAGGGCGCAGAGGAGGAGATGCAGAAGGCAGGTGTGCCGGAGTGGTACATCGGCTCCTGCAAGAAGATCAAGTACCTCTTCCCCAAGGCTCACGCCGCCGCCTATGTTATGATGGCATTCCGCATTGCCTGGTTCAAGGTGCATCAGCCTCTGGCCTATTATGCCGCCTATTTCTACCGCCGCAGCCAGAAGGACGGCTTCGATGCCGCCATGATGACCCGTGGCATGGAGGAGGTCAAGGCCAATATCAAGCGCATTACCTCCAGCCCCGAGCGCACAGGCAAGGACGACGACCTGCTGACCACCTTAGAGGTCTGCTACGAGTTCTATCTCCGTGGTTTCGAGTTCAAGCCCATGGATCTCTATCGCTCTCAGGCTACGAAATTTATCATCGAGGATGGCAAGCTGCTGCCGCCCTTTGTGTCGGTCTCCGGTCTGGGCGAGACGGCGGCCTGGGACATCGTCAACGGCAGAGAGGGCAAGACCTTCATCTCCGTGGAGGAATTCGCCCGTGCCTGCCCCAAGGTCTCCAAGACCCATATTGAGAATCTCCGTGCCGCCGGTGCCTTCGGGGAACTGCCCGATACCAGCCAGATCACCCTGTTTTGATAGAATTCACAAATCAAAAAGCCCCTTTTCGTGCAGATCGCCAAAGAATTTTTCAGCAGGTGAAAATGATTTGCCCTTTGCTCCGGAATATTGTATAGTATAAGGTGCAAGACTATAAGATAAGGAGTTATTGATTATGCAAGAGCTTGATAGACAGTTCCATATCCACTGCGTTGAGGGCGATGTAGGCCGTTACTGCATCCTGCCCGGTGACCCCGGCCGCTGCGAATCCATTGCAAAGTTGTTCGATAACCCCGTGCATGTTGCACAGAACCGTGAGTATAATATCTATACCGGCTACCTTCTGGGCGAGAAGGTCAGTGTCTGCTCCACCGGCATCGGCGGCCCCTCTGCCTCCATCGCCATGGAAGAGCTGCACAACATCGGCGCAGATACCTTCATCCGAGTAGGCACCTGCGGCGGTATCGACCTCAATGTCCAGTCCGGCGATATCGTTGTTGCCACCGGCGCCATCCGCTTCGAGCATACCTCCATGGAGTATGCCCCCATTGAGTATCCCGCCGTCTCCGACCTGGATATTGCCATTGCCCTCCGTCAGGCCGCTCAGGCCATGGGTAAGCGCACCCATGTGGGCGTGGTGCAGTGCAAGGACGCCTTCTACGGCCAGCATATGCCCGGCAAGATGCCCGTTTCCTATGAGCTTTTGGCAAAGTGGGAGGCATGGAAGCGCCTGGGTGTCAAGGCCAGCGAGATGGAATCCGCTGCCCTCTTCGTGGTTGCCGATGCGCTGGGCTGCCGCTGCGGTTCCTGCTTCCATGTCATCTGGAATCAGGAGCGTGAGGCTGCCGGTTTGGATCAGAAGAAGGATGAGGATACCTCCGCTGCCGTCCGTGTCGGCGTTGAGGCTCTGAAGCTGATCATCGCTCAGGATAAGGCTGCCGCCAAGTAAAAAAGGGGGAACTTTTTCCGTTTCCCCTCGTCCAATGCGCAGAAGGGAAGTGAGACCTGTGACAAAATACTGGTGGACCGTCTGGATCAAGGTTGCGGTTATGGCTGCAGTTTTGATCGTTGCTTACAATTTCATCAGCGGCATTGTACGGGATCTGTTTGACCCCTACCTGCTGGAGGAGTCGGAGACCGTTGTTGCACCCTCCGAGGAAACGGAGGAGGAAGAGGAGGATACCAATCCTCTGATCTCCCTTGTGGGCAAGGTAGAAGAGGCATTCGATGTGAAGATCGACTACGAGAATATGCTCTTCGACTATGCCAACGAGTACGCCCAGGAGATGATGACCCAATCCAAAGAGGATCGTAACGTCATCACCGAGCACTTAGCCGACTAAAGCAAAAGGGCTGTCTGGAAAGACGGCCCTTTTTTCGTGACTGGTGGAACAGGTGACTGGTGGAACAGTTGAATGGCGGATGGTGAATGATGAAGGTATCGGCTCCAACCATGGATTTGAAATAAAGGCAAATAGATTTTTATCGAACTGTTTGCCGCACCATCAATCAACGACCTCCCCCTTTGAAGGGGGACACAGGGGGTTGCAGTTGGCACTACCGTCAAATAGATGTTTCTCGTACTGTTGCAGTTTCGCACGACACCGTAGGGGCGCACCCACGTGTGCGCCCGCTGCACCGCCGTCAAATAGATGCTTATCGAACTGTTTGCCTGCACGATCGATAGCTTCCGTAGGGCGCGACCACTGGGCGCGCCGAGACCCGCCGCACCATCGTTAGAAGCCGTAGGGGCGATTATCAATCGCCCGAGGCACTGTGGTTTTCAGAAGAACTCTCGTCGAACCTCGTAGGGGCGAACCCACGTGTTCGCCCGTGGCACAGCCTTCAAACAGTACCATCCATCGTTACTACGGTACAAACTTACAACTTTGCTCCGCGGCGGGGGGCGGCCCTTTCTTGCGTCGCCAAGAAAGGGACCAAAGTCCGCCAAAAAAAGGCGACTTGGGGGAGGCGCTCCGATTGTGCTGTGGTAACACTTCTACATTTCGACACTACCCCCGACAGCCCAAATTCGCCCTCCCCCAAGACCCCCTCCCCCGCTGCGCGAAATCGTTATATTGCATTAGTCGGTTTTGCAAACTGTTCGACAAATAGATGTTTATCGGTCTGTTTGCCGCACCAAAGACCCCCTTGTCAAAGGGGGT
>JAZNVK010000007.1:0-2237 GCA_045592805.1 Faecousia sp. | reverse complement strand
GGAACAGAGATCCTATAAGTATTCTCTGCAGGATGTGGCGGAGCCGAACCTGCTGCGGGATGTTTATTCTTACGGCACCATTCCCAAGGTGGCGTTCAACCACCGCCGCGTGCCTATGGCCATGCCGGAAGAAATCTGGATCACCGATACCTCCCTGCGGGACGGTCAGCAGTCGGTGGAGCCCTACTCCGTGGAGCAGATTGTCAACATCTATAAGCTCCTGAGCAAGCTGGGCGGCCCCTACGGCATCATCCGGCAGACGGAATTTTTCATTTACAGTCAAAAGGATCGGCAGGCCATTGAAAAATGTATGGAGCTGGATCTGAAATTCCCGGAGATCACCAGCTGGATCCGTGCCAGCAAGGAGGATTTCAAGCTGGTAAAGGACTTGGGCATCAAGGAGACCGGCGTTTTGGTCAGCTGCAGCGACTACCACATTTTCAAGAAAATGAAAATGAGCCGCAAGCAGGTGCTGGATCACTACCTTGGCACTATCAAGGATGCCTTCGATGCCGGTGTCATTCCCCGCTGCCATTTGGAGGACATTACAAGAGCGGATTTCTACGGCTTTGTTGTGCCCTTTGTCAATGAGCTGCAGAACCTTTCCAAGGAAGCCGGTATTCCTGTGAAGATCCGGGCCTGTGATACCATGGGCTATGGCGTTCCCTACACAGAGGCTGCAATGCCCCGAAGCGTTGCGGGCATCATCTACGGTCTGCAGCACTACTCCGATGTGCCCAGCGAATGCCTGGAGTGGCACGGACATAATGACTTCTATAAGGCCGTTGCCAATGCTTCCACCGCCTGGCTGTACGGTGCTTGTGCGGTAAACTGTTCCCTGCTGGGTATCGGTGAGCGCACCGGCAATATCCCTCTGGAGGCAATGGTTTTTGAATATGCCTCTTTGCGTGGCTCTATGGACGGTATGGATCCCACGGTCATTACGGAAATTGCCGATTTCTTCACCAACGAGGTGGGCTATAATATCCCGCCCATGACTCCCTTTGCAGGCAGAAGCTTCAATTCCACTCGGGCAGGCATCCACGCCGACGGCTTGATGAAAGACCCGGAAATTTATACGATTTTCGATACGGAAAAGCTTCTGAACCGCCCGGCTACCGTTGAGGTCAGCAAGACCTCCGGTGCGGCAGGCATTGCCTTCTGGATCAATGCCACCCTTCGCCTGTCCAAGGAGCAGCATTTGGGCAAGACCGATCCGCTGGTCATGGAGCTGAAGGCTTGGGTGGATGAGCAGTACGAGGAAGGCCGGCAGACGGTGATGTCCTACGGCGAAATGATGGAAAAAATTCAGGAACTGGCCCCCGGCAGATTCCATATTTGAGGTGACGGCTATGGCAGAATTTAAGACAGTATCTCTGGCAGATCAGGTTTTTGAGAAGCTGGAAGACGACATTATCACCGGTGTCTACGCCCGTGGCGAGGTGCTGACGGAGCTGAAGCTGGTGGAGCAGCTTGGTGTCAGCCGTACACCCATCCGGGAGGCACTGCGCCGACTGGAGCAGGAGCGGCTGATCATGGATTCCGGTAAGGGCTCTGTGGTGCTGGGTATCACTTTGGAGGATCTGGTGGACATTATGAATATCCGCCTTCGTGTGGAGGGCTTGGCTACCTACTATGCCACCCAAAATCTCACGGAGGAAGGGAAGAAGGAGCTGACGCAGATCAACGAGCTGCAGGAATTCTACTTCCAAAAGAAGGATATCGAGCGTCTGCGCCAAATGGATGACCGCTTCCACGAATGCATTTACCGGCTCTCCGGGCGTACAGTCCTCGTGGACACATTGCGGCCTCTTCATAAGAAGGTCCAGCGGTTCCGGAAGATTTCCATTCAGGACAGTTCCCGGACAGAAGCTTCCATTTTAGAGCATAAGGCTATTTACGACGCTATTATGAGCGGTGATGCGGAGCAAGCAGAGATCGAGACCTGCATCCACATTCACAACGCCAAGGAAAGTATGATTGCGAGGTTTCAGCACAATGGGTAAGACGATTGCACAAAAGATCATTGCATCCCACTTGATTTCCGGCACCATGGAGCCGGGCAGTGAGATCGCTCTGAAAATTGACCAGACATTGACGCAGGATGCCACCGGCACCATGGCATATCTGGAATTTGAGACCATGGGAATCCCCCAGGTAAAAACGGAATTAAGCGTTGCTTATGTAGACCATAATACCCTGCAGTGCGGCTTTGAAAATCCCGATGACCACCGCTA
>JAZNVK010000006.1:0-7139 GCA_045592805.1 Faecousia sp. | reverse complement strand
TGACCCCCTATGACAGCATTCCCGGCGGCGTTTACGTTCCCGAGGACTCCTGGCAGAGTAACTGCGTCGGTTCCTGGTACGGTCAGGCCACTACCGCCGAGGGCGAAGAGGTCCTTTTGGAGCTGATTTTGAATTATGGCGGCGCTGCCGCCTATGGCTACGGCCCCCGGGGCGAGGAGTTCTATGAGTACTTCGAGGGAACCTGGTGGTTCGAGGACGAGGATACCTTCTGCCTCTCCCTCTACGGCGGCAATCTCTACGATGCCGAGCTGCAGTACGAGTTCTACGGCGAGTTCCTCTGGGACTATGTCTTCCACAATTTTGCCCTGACCCACAGTGACGGCGATAGCCTGATCTACGGTTTGGACGAGGAAATCTGGTTCACCTCCTCCAGCCACTATGCCCTGGTGGGTCTGTGGACGACGAGCCAGTATGATTTCGCTACCGATTCCTATCTCTACCAGGATCTGGAGCTGCTGGAGGACGGCACCTGCTACTACCTGATCCATAACGGCGAGGGCGACACCTATTCCGCCTACGGCGGCACCTGGGAGGAAAACGGCGGCGAACTGTCCCTGGATCTGGAGATGTACAGCGGTAACGACTATGACGAGTCCATCACCCAGACCCTGGCAGGTACCTATCATGCCGTCATCGATGCCGACGGCTGGCTCACGCTGCACCTTCTGAACGGCGACGCTGTGACCCAATATATGTACGACTGCGGCCTGGACTTCTTTATGCCCAGCGTCTCCTATGGTTGATCCCTGACAGCATGAAAGGGGCTGTCGCGCTAAGGAAGTGCGGCAGCCCCTTTTTCAGCGAAATCCGGCTTGTGCCGAGCGAAATTTGCTTCGCAAGCGAAATAGCCTGCGGGCAGCGGGGACGAATTTGATTTTGTTCTTTGCGCAGCACAGAGCTTGGACATGAAAAAATCCCGTTTGGGATTTGTGAAATGCATGACCTGTGTGAAATGCGCCAGATAAAAACGACCGCTCTTTTTCAGAGCGGTCGTTCTTATCTTTGGATCAGCCGTTGGGGAAAATGAAGTCCCAGGGGTCGAATTCGGTCTCTTCTTCGGTCTCGGGTTCTGTCTCCTCGACGATGGGTTTCGCGTCAAAGACGATCTTCAGCTGGATCTCCTTGCCGTCACGGTAGACTGTGAGCTTGGCGCTGTCACCGGCACGGTAGTTCTTCAGACCGGCGGAGAGATCCTCGTAAGCCACCAGAGCCTTGTCGTCCAGCTGCAGGAGGATGTCGCCCTTCTTCAGGCCGGCCTTGTCTGCAGCGCCGCCCTTTTCCACGCTCTCCACCAGCACGCCGTGGGGGAAGCCGAAGCGGTCAATATCCGTATCGGTGACGGTGGAAACGGTGACGCCCATATAGGCGCGATCCAGCACCGCGCCGTTTTCCCGCAGATCCGCGAGAATGGAGGTGATATCGTTGATGGGAATGGCAAAGCCGATGCCCTCGATGGTAGTGCCGCTGCCGGTAGTGCCGGAGTACTTGGCGGTGATGATGCCCACCACGGTGCCATGCATATCAAAGAGGGGACCGCCGGAGTTACCGGAGTTGATGGCGGCATCGATCTGCATCATATTGATGGGCGTGCCGTCGGTATTGACATAGCGATCCATGGCGCTGACATAGCCCACGGTCATGGAATAGGTCAATTCGCCCAGGGGGTTACCCACAGCGGCTACCTCGTCGCCCACATAGAGGGTATCGGAGTCGCCCAGGGTCACATAGGGCAGATTGCTCTCCTCAATCTTGATCAGCGCCACATCGCTGGCGGCCTCATAGCCCAGCACCTTGGCCTGGTACTCTCTGCCGTCGTAAAGGGTGATGGTCAGCTTCTGGGCGCCCTGTACCACATGGTAGTTGGTCAAAATCTCGCCGTTGGGAGAGATGATAAAGCCGGAGCCGGAGCTGGCGGTCTCGGAGGCCTGACCGAAGACATTATAGGACGTGGCCTCGTTGGCGATGCCCACCACGGCATTGACATTCATAGCATAGACCTGGGCAGGGGTATACAGGCCGTCGGCAGACAGCTCTGTACCCGGCACCTGGACGGAGGGGCGGACGGTCTGGATGTCGAAGTCCTCGTCCTGCTGCTGGTTATTATTGGGTGCGGTAGCCTGGAGCTGCGCATTCTCCCGATCCAGGGAGCGCATGGCGAAGCCCACCAGCAGGCCGCCGCAAATGCTGCCCACCAGACCGCAGCACAGGGCGATGACCGCCACGGCCCAGCCCATACCCTTGCCCTTCTTCCCGGTCTTCCTGGGCTTGGGGGGCTGCTGCTGCACAGGAGGCTGCTGGGGCAGGCTGTAATAGGGGGGACGGGGCGGCACGGGAGCTGCCGCAGGCTGCTCTACGGGAGCGGTCACGGGTTCAGGAGCGGGCTGCTCCGGTGCAAGGATCACAGGCTCGGCCACCGGTGGCTCTGCCTCAATTACCACAGGGGCAGGCTCTGCTGCGGGAGCTTCGGGGGCAACGGGTGTCTCCGTCACTTCCGGATTGTTCTCATATTCGGGATATTCATTCATAGGATGGGCTCCTTTCGGATATCTATGGCTCTATCATAAGGGAATATTATGTCTAAATTATGAAGATGACAAAAACGGTTTATAAATGATCACATACATTGTCCGTCCTGCATGATCCGCAGGATGGTCTGGTCGGTCTCCTGCATACCCTGGGCAGCCAGGACACCCACGTTGTAAATGGTCTCATCCACATTCTCCGCCACAATGCCCTCGCCGCTCTGGAACTCCTTGTGGTGCAGGTACATACGGTAACCCATGATGCCGGCATCTACGGCGGCAGCGATCTTAGCGGCGCAGGAGGGCTTGGCACCGTCGCAGATGGTGCCGGAGAGAATGGCAACGGCATTGACCACCGTGTGAGCCACAGCCTTGTAATCGCCGCCCAGGAGGAAGCAGATACCTGCACCGGCACCCACACCGGCGGAGATGGCGCCGCAGTAGGCAGACAATCTGCCGATGCCGCTCTTCTGGTGGACGGTAATCAGATCGGAGACGATCAGGGCGCGGAGCAGCTGCTCACGGGTGGCACCGATGTGTCGGGCATAGACCACCACAGGCATACAGGCGGTAATGCCCTGGTTGCCGGAGCCGGAGAGGATCACCACGGGCATCTCGCAGCCGCTCATACGGGCATCGGAACCGGCGGCGGCATAGGCCTTGGCCTTCTGCTTAATATCTTCTCCGTAATCCTCTAATAAAATACGCCCGATCTGCGCGCCCCATGCCCCTCTCAGACCTTCTTCGGCAATGGCGGAATTCTGTTCCACCTGCCGCAGCAGCAGGGGAGTCAGCTCCTCCAGGTCGGTCTCCCGGGCAAATTGGATGATCTCTGCCACATTGAGGCAGCTCTTATCCGTCAGATGCTCCTCGGAGGTATCCACAATGGGCTGGGAGAGCAGCACCTTGCCGTCGTACTCCATACGCACCACATTGGTGTGGTGGTTGGTAATACGGACACGGGCGCTGTGGTGACGGGAGTAGGCAGTGAGGTCGATATCCAGCTTGCAGGGGGTCTCGGCGCAGACCACATCGATCTGCACATTCTCCAGGAACTGATCCAGCGAAGGCAGCTGCTCCGGCTGAATATGGGCGATGACCTGCAGATCCCGTTCCGGATCACCGGCTGCCATACCTGCGGCAATGGCAGGGCGGATGCCCTTCTTACCGCCGGTATTGGGAACGACCACGCTCTTGACATTCTTGAGAATATTGCCGCTGACCGCAGCGATCACACGAACCGGCGTGTCCTGCAGCAGCGCCTGCAGCCTTGCGGCGCAGTAGGCGATGGCAATGGGCTCCGTGCAGCCGGTGGCTGGCAGAAGTTCTTCCTTTAATATGGAGATATAGTCACGAATGGTACTCTCTTTCAGCATGGTTCCATCCCCTTTGCCTCTGATATATCTACAATTATATCAAATTTCTCTGCAAATGCAAGACCGTCTGACCTTCTTTCGTAAGACTTGACAAAGAGTTTTCTGTGTAATAAAATAGAAAAAGATATTTATAAGGTTATAAGGAGGAGTATGCTATGATCTGCGGCAAATGCGGCACCAAGAGCGCCGACGAGGCGAAATTCTGCACCAACTGCGGCGAGGTTTTTGCTAAGCCCAACAACCGTCCCGGTGCGCCGGATCCCATGAAGAAAAAGAAAATGAGGATTTATCTGGTGGCAGCTGTGGCGGCGATCCTGCTGCTGGCGGTGGTCATTGTGATGATCTTCAGCGGCAACGGCGCGGAACGGGCTGCCGAGGATATGTACGACTCCGCTGTGGAGATGGATGTCAACTCCCTCATAGAGGCGCTGCCCCCTGCCGTACGCAGTTATATGACAGACTCTCTGGATCTGGTGGACTCCACCTTTGAGGTGGTGGACTCGGAAGAACTCTCTCAGGAACGGGTCAACGAGATCGATGCCATCTACGGTATGCTCTACGATACCCCCGACGGCTATGTAGAGGAGGCTGTGGTGGTCTATGTGCGCATCACCTACCACAATGAGAGCCTCTCCCGTGACAATATCCCCCTGACCATGATCTGTGTGGACGGCGACTGGTATCTGGACCCCGTCACCACGGAGGAGGAGATCGATGAAGCAGACTTCACCTACGATTTCTCCACATTTTTACCCTGAATATTAAGAAACTGAGGTTTTTGATCTATGGATACCAAAGTACTGGCTCAACTTTTATTTCCCAACGTGACCGATACCCCCGAGGATCTGGAGGCACGTTATCCCCTCCGTCAGCTGCCTGAGGGCGCTGTGGTCACCCGTATGGCTCCCTCCCCCACCGGCTTTGTCCACCTGGGCAATCTGGTGCAGGGTCTGACCTCCGAGCGCATGGCGCACCAGTCCGGCGGCGTGCTCTTCCTCCGTGTGGAGGACACCGATGCCAAGCGAGAGGTCCCCGGCGCCGTGGAGGTGCTCATCGACACCCTGAAGCACTACGGCATTCAGTTCGACGAGGGAGCTGTCCACCAGGGCGACAGCGGTGACTACGGTCCCTACCGCCAGCGTCAGAGAGCTGCCATCTACCATGTTTTCGCCAAGAAGCTGGTGGAAGAAGGCAAGGCTTACCCCTGCTTCTGCACGGTAGAGGAACTGGCTGCCATGCGCGAGACCCAGGAGGCCAACAAGGAGAATACCGGCTACTACGGCAAATATGCCATGTGGCGTGACCGCTCTCTGGAGGACATTCAGGCGCAGCTGGACGCCGGAAATCCCTGGGTGCTGCGTTTCCGCTCCGTGGGCAGCATTGCCAACCAGTTCAAATTTGACGATCTGGTCAAGGGCAAGCTGACCATTACGGAGAACGACGTGGATCATGTGCTTCTCAAGTCCGACGGTATCCCCACCTATCACTTTGCCCACGCCGTGGACGACCACTTCATGCGCACAACCCATGTGGTTCGCGGCGACGAGTGGCTGGCCACCCTGCCCTTCCACATTCAGCTTTTCAAGGCTCTGGGCTTCAAGCTGCCCAAGTATGTCCACATCGGCCCCCTGATGAAGATGGACGGCAGCTCCAAGCGCAAGCTCTCCAAGCGCAAGGACCCCGAGCTGGCGCTGACCTTCTACAAGGCAGAGGGTTTCCCCGTCAAGGCAGTTTATGAGTATATCATGACCATTTTGAACTCCAATTTCGAGGATTGGCGCAGAGCCGAGCCCAACGCTCCTGCCCAGAACTTCAAGTTCAGCCCCAAGAAGCTGAACCCCGCCGGCAGCCTCTTCGACTATGCCAAGCTGACGGACGTGTCCAAGAATGTCATTGCACGTATGGATGCAGAGGAGGTCTACGGTCTGCTGCTGGAGTGGACGGAGGAATTTGACCCCGATTTCGCCGCCAAGCTGAAGGAGAACCCCGATTATGCCAAGTCCATTCTGGCCATTGGCCGCGGCGGCAAGAAGCCCAGAAAGGACATGGCCATCTGGCGCGAGGCAAAGCCTTACATGGGCTTCTTCTATGACGAGTATTTCAGCTTCGAGGGCTTCCCCGAGGGCTTTACCGCTGAAATCATCCGCTCCGCTCTGGAGAAATTCCTGGCGGTCTACGATCCCGCCGACGATGCCACAGTCTGGTTCGACAAGGTGAAGGCCGTGACCACCGAGATCGGCTTTGCCGCCGATATGAAGGCTTACAAGGCAGATCCCAGCGCCTTCGGCGGCTCTGTGGCCGATGTATCCACCTTCCTCCGTGTGGCGGTCACCGGCAAGACCAACTCCCCCGACCTCTACACCGTCATGCAGATCCTGGGCTATGACCGTACGGTGGCCCGGATCCGCAAGGCTATGGAGCAGCTGTGATGCGCATCGTCGATATGAGCAAGGAGCCACGGGCGGCTCAGTTTGAATACTTCATGTCCCTGCCCAGCCCCCATGTGAATATCACCGTCAATGTGGATATCACCCATCTGCATCGGGTGGTGAAGGAACAGGGCTATCCCTTCTTCCTGAGTCTGCTGTACTGCGCCGTTAACGCTGCCAATGCCATTCCGGAGTTCCGCAGACGGATCAAGGACGGGCAGGTGGTGGAGTTCGAAAACTGTCTCAGCTCCCACACCGTGGCGCTGGAAAACGGCAGCTACTGCTACTGCGAGATCGATTGCAGCAAGCCCTTTGAGGAATACCTGCCCTATGCCATGGAAAAGGTTGCCCAGGCAAAGCAAAATCCGCTTCTGGAGGATCGGACAGACACGGCGCAGCTGTACTTTGTCAGCAGCCTGCCCTGGCTGACCTTCACCTCCCTGCAGCATCCTACCACCGGCCCCCTGGATTGCAACCCCAGAATTACCTTTGGCAAGTATTTTGAGCAGAACGGCAAAATCCTCATGCCTCTGAATCTGGTGCTGCATCACGCCCTTGCCGACGGCATTCACATTGCTCGCTACTACGAGAACTTTGACCGTCAGGTCGCCCGGATGAAATAAAGCAAAACAGGCTCCCAAACTGATATACTACCCCTATGAGAGACAGTGAAAAAACAAAACTGTCTTTCATAGGGGTGTTTTTATGCCAAGGAAGCAAAAACTAAGCATAGAAGATAAAGTAGAATTGGTACGGCAATGTATCAACGGCGAAATCAATATAAGTGGTGC
>JAZNVK010000005.1:0-4305 GCA_045592805.1 Faecousia sp. | reverse complement strand
TGTCTTCCTAAGACCGCTTGGCCTCCGACTTTCCCATGAAATGTCCCTTTTGCGGTGAAAAAGACAGCAAGGTCGTAGACTCCCGCCCCTCCGAGGATGGCACCTCCATCCGTCGCCGTCGGGAGTGTTTGGGCTGTCTGCGTCGCTTCACCACCTATGAGACCGTGGAAAGCCTGCCTGTTATGGTGGTCAAGAAGGATAACAGCCGTGAGCCCTTTGACCGCAACAAGCTGCTGCGAGGCATGGTGCGTGCCTGTGAAAAGCGTCCTGTGAGCATGGCAGATCTGGAGGCTGTGGTTTCCGAGATCGAGGCGCTGGTGCAGAATTCTCTGGATCGTGAGGTTTCCACCGGCAAAATCGGTGAGATGGTCATGGAGCGGATCAAGCCCCTGGACGAAGTTGCCTATGTACGCTTTGCCTCGGTCTATCGTCAGTTTAAGGATATCAACAGCTTCATGCACGAGCTGAACAAGATTTTGGAAGAGAAGTAACTATGAAAGCTGCCATTGTTGTTTTATCCATTATCCTTGTACTGTTGGTGATTCTTGCCGCAGTACTGTATTTCACGGGAGATGAGATACCCGATGTGGTTACGGCGCCGCCCACCACCACCGAGCCTCCTACTACGGAGCCGCCAACCACAGAGCCGCCGACCACGACAGAACCTCCCACCACCACGGAGCCGCCTCTGGAGCTGATTCTGCAGGAGGATGTGATCTATCTCAACGGTGAAACCGTAGAGCTCTACGAGATCAACGGTCAGGATTACATTTCAGCGCAGATTTTTGCCGATCGTGTGGGCTTCACGCTGGAGAGTGCAGAACCACTGACCATGAGCGGACGGCTGGATCAGGTTGCGGTGTCTGAGGACGGTGCAGACCTGACAGTAAACGGTCTGGTTACCGAAGTTACCGATGCGGTTCTGGTACATGAGGAAGAAGCCTACATCCTCTTCCACGAACTGGTAACGGCGCTGGAGTATCCCATCTACACCGATTCCGAAAGTGGCTACGTCTACATCACCCCCGCCTGCCGTCCCTTTGAGATCCCCGAGGATGTGAATGTTCCCGTGCTGATGTATCACGCGGTCAGCGACTATATGTGGGGCATCAACGAGCTCTTTGTCAGCCCTTCCTCCATGGAGGAGCAGCTGCAGTATCTGGTGGAAAACGGCTACGATCCCATCTGGTTTGAAGATCTGGCGCACCTGGAGGACTATGACAAGCCTGTGATCCTGACCTTCGACGACGGTTACGACGATAACTACACCGAGCTTTTCCCTCTCTTGAAGGAATACCAGGTCAAAGCAACGGTCTTTGTCATCGGCAATGCTCCCGGCACCAATCATAAGATGACCGAGGAGCAGATCAAGGAGATGGCTGATTCCGGTCTGGTCTCCATCCAGAGCCACGCTTACACCCACGACTATCTGGATTACATGGGCGAGGATAGTCTGGTCTGGGAGCTGGGCGAATCCCAGCGAGTGATCACCCGTATTACCGGCCGTGTCCCCTACGTGATTTGCTATCCTACCGGACGCTACAGCAATCTGACCCTGGAAGTCGGTGAGCGCTATTATCTGTTTGGTCTGAAAATGAATGGCGGTCTGTACAACACCTCCGATGATCCCTTCCTGGTCAACCGCTATTACGTCTCCCGTTACACCGACATCTACACCTTCGCCTCCTTCATTTCTGAAGCAGGCACCTGAATAATGCAAGTAAGGGGCTGTCTGTTATAAGACAGCCCCTTATTTAGATCAAAAAAGGATCTCACCTTTCGGTGAGATCCTTTTGATATTAGGACTTAGGCCTTCTTGCGGCTCTTCATCATGTCCATGGTAACGGCAATGATGATCAGAGCGCCGGTGATGATCTCCAGGACATAGTCGTTGATGGCGATGCCGAAGGGACGGGCCTTACCGGCATTTTCAATGACGGTCATGAGCAGCGTGCCGATGAAGGTGCCGGTAATAGCACCACGGCCACCGGCCAGGGATGCGCCGCCGATAACGGCAGCAGCGATGGCCTGCATGTCGTAGCCTTCACCAGTGTTGGTAGCGCCACGGAGGATACGGCCTGCGAACATAACAGCGCCCACGCCGTAGATCAGGCCGGCAACGGAGTAGACCAGGTAGAAGGTCTTGCGAACCTTAACACCGGACAGACGGGCAACTTCGATACCGGAGCCGATGACGAAGAGGTCACGGCCAAAGACGGTATAGCGCAGAACCAGGAAAGCGATCACAGCGACAAGGATCCAAATGGCGCAGAGGACGGGGATCTTGCCGAAGATGTTGTAGTTACCGATGCTGTAGAAGATATCGACATACTCCTGCGTACCGGGCTTAAAGAAGGTAACAGAGTTACCGTTGCAGGCCAGCTTCAGGATGGCACGGTAGATGGTGGAAGTACCCAGAGTGGTGATCATGGCGGGAACCTTCAGGTCGAAGATGATAACGCCGTTGATCAGGCCGCATACGACGCAGACGATAAAGTTGATCACGATAGCAAACCATACAGGCTGGCCGCCGCGGATCATCAGAGCCATGGTCATGCAGCCCAGGCCGGCGATGGCGCCGCCGGAGATATCGATGCCGCTGGTGATGATGATGAGGGTCTGGGCAACCGCCAGAACGCCGATGATAGCGCCCTGCTTACTCAGGTTCATCAGGTTGTACTCGCTGAAGAAGGTCTTGGAGGAGAAGGTCGCAATCAGGAAGAGGATGAGAACGACCATACCAATGGTAAACTCCGAGCGCTTCAGCAGACGGGAAAATGCACTGTTAGTTCTGTTTTTTGTAAGTGTGGACATAAACTTTCCCTCCGTTATTCTTCAATGGATGCCATACGGAGCACGTCGGCTTCCGTCAGCGTCTTGAGCTGTTCTTTGTTATATTCTGCAGTGATCTTGCCCTGCGCCATAACGATCAGGCGATCGGACAGACCCATGACCTCGGGCAGATAGGACGAGATCAGAATAATGCCACGGCCCTGGGCAGTGAGTCTCTCGATGAGCTTGAAGATCTCCTGCTTTGCACCAACGTCAATACCGACAGTGGGCTCGTCAAAGATCAGGATCTCGGGGTCACGGGCCAGCAGCTTGGCGATAACGACCTTCTGCTGGTTGCCGCCGGAGAGATTGCCTACAAGCTGGGAAATGGAAGGCGTCTTGACGTTCACGCTCTTGGAGAATTCCTCGGCACGCTTGGACTCCTTGCGGAGGGAGATCACACCGGCCTTGCTGATCATATCATAGGACGACATATTGATGTTGGTCTTGATATCCAGCTTCAGAGCGCAGCCATCGGCACGGCGGTCTTCCGTCAGGAAGCCGATGCCGTGATGCAGTGCTTCTGTGGGGTTCTTCAGGTTAACCTTTTCGCCCTTGAGGTAGACATCGCCGGTCAGGCGCTTCTCAACGCCGGTGAGCGCACGCATAATCTCGCTTCGGCCTGCGCCCACCAGACCTGCAAAGCCCAGAATCTCACCTGCATGGAGGGAGAAATTGATGTTCTTGAAGTGCTTGCTGTCGGTGAAGTTCTCCACACGCAGCAGTTCCTCACCGGGAGCGAAATGCTCGATATTGTAGATATCGGTGGCGGGACGGCCAACCATCTGGGAAATCAGGAAGTCCTTGGTCACATTCTCGATGGGCAGCGTATCAACGTAAGTACCGTCCTTCAGAATGGTGACGCTGTCGCAGATCTGGATGATCTCTTCCAGGCGGTGGGTAATGTAGATGATGCTGACACCCTTGGCCTTCAGATAGGAAATGAAGTTAAAGAGAACTTCGACCTTATCATTTTCCAGCAAAGCAGTAGGTTCGTCAAAGATAACGATACGGATATCTTTGTTGACATAGATCTTACTAATCGTAACCATCGCCTGCAAGGCAACAGGTAATTCGCGAATTTTGGTCATGGGGTCCTCGTTGATACGGAACTCCTTCATGATCTCCCGGGAGTCATTCTCCATCTTCTTCCAATTGACCAGACCCAGCTTATTCTTGGGCTGGTTGCCAAGGAAATAGTTCTCGGCAATAGACAGATCGGGAGCGATATTAACATGCTGATAGTTGGCGAACACGCCATGCTTCTGAGCCTCTACCGCATTGGAATTGGTGATCCACTCACCGTCATAATTCATAGAGATCTTGCCCTTGTCGGGCTTCTCTACACCCATGATGCACTTGATCATGGTAGATTTACCAGCGCCGTTCTCGCCAACGAGTGCGCGGATCTCGCCCTTCTTCAGGGTGAAGCTCACGTCGTTCAGAGCGGTAACGCCGGGGTAAAACTTGCTG
>JAZNVK010000004.1:0-2793 GCA_045592805.1 Faecousia sp. | reverse complement strand
TTCTTCCACAGAGGGCAGCACGGGAACCAGACCCATTTCGGCCAGAGCACCGTGGCCGATCTCACGACGGCCGGGGCTGCGGGAGGGACGAGCTTCGCCAACAGAGTAGCTGGGGAAGTTGTAGTGGTGCATATAGCGCTTTTCGGTCTCTTCCCAAGTGGTGTCCAGCTCCTGTGCATCACGCAGGGTGCCCAGGGTGCAGATGGTCAGAACCTGAGTCTGGCCACGGGTGAACATACCGGAACCGTGGACACGGGGAATCACGCCGACTTCAGAAGCCAGAGGACGCACATCGGTCAGGCTGCGGCCGTCAACACGCTTGCCATCGTCCAGAATCAGACGGCGGACAACGTACTTCTGCAGCTTGTACATACACTCACCCAGCTCAGCCTTGGCATCGGGATAGATCTCGGCAAAGTGCTCGTTCACATCGGCGGTGATGGCATCGATACGAGCGTCACGAACGGTCTTGTCGTCGGTGTCGACGGCTTCCTTGACGGCGCTCATAGCGTAGCCCTTAACGGCCTCGAACATCTCATCGGAAACCTTCATGCTGGGATAAACAGCGGGCTCCTTGAAGTTTTCAGCCTTGATATTGCGAATGAACTGGATCAGATCCTGAATGACCTCGTGACCCTTCTTGATCGCGGTCAGCATCATGTCATCGGGGAACTCATCAGCGCCGGCCTCGATCATGACCACCTTCTCCATAGAGCCGGCAACGGTCAGCTGCAGGACGGACTTCTCGCGCTGCTCGCTGTTGGGGCAGACGATATAACCCTCTTCCTCGGTGTAGCCCATCATAATACCGGCGATGGGGCCTTTCCAGGGAATGTCGGACACGGACAGAGCGATGGAAGCGCCGATCATAGCGGCGACTTCGGGGGAGTTATCATGCTCCACGCTCATAACGGTGCAGTTGACGCACACGTCGTTGCGCATATCAGAGGGGAAGAAGGGGCGGATCTGACGGTCGATCATACGAGAGGTCAGAATAGCCTTCTCGCCGGGACGGCCCTCGCGGCGCATGAAGCTGCCGGGGATACGGCCAACGGCGTACAGCTTTTCTTCATAGTCCACGCTCAGGGGGAAGAAGTCGATGCCGTCACGGGGAGCCTTTGCCATGGTGACGCAGGTCAGAACGGTGGTGTCACCGAAGGAGACCAGAGCGGCGCCGTTGGCCAGGCCGGCCATCTTGCCAAGCTCGACCTTGAGCTTGCGGCCGCCCAGGGTGGTTTCATAAATGCGATGCTCGGGGAAAGTTGCATGCTTTACCATTTGGGGTACCTACCTTTCAATGTTTTGGTTCCAGGCGCGACCCTTAGCATTTGAAGCTGTGCAAAAGCGTTCATTTTGAACCATATGCGATGCATACATGCTCGCATGTTATATATAATAAGGTGTATTTTGCACACCTTCAACTGCTAATGGCGCTGCCGGGAAAATGGTTTGTTGTTAGATTAACTTTGGATGGAGTGAAGGGGGGCGCAGACGCGTCCCCCTTCCAATTGCATTACTTACGCAGGTTGTTGGCAGCAACAGCAGCACGATAGCGCTCGATGTCCTTGCGCTGCAGGTAGTGCAGCAGTCGGCGGCGCTGGCCAACCATCTTCAGCAGGCCGCGCTGGCTGTGCTTGTCGTTCTTGTGAACCTTCAGATGCTCGTTCAGCTCGTTGATACGAGCGGTCAGAATGGCGATCTGAACCTCGGGAGAACCGGTATCGGTCTCGTGCAGGCGGTTGTTCTCAATGCAAGCGGTCTTCTTTTCCTTCAGGATCATGGGAATATTCCTCCTAATAATAATTTTATCCTGGGTCTGAGTGAAGGCATGAGGAACATGGCGGCTTTGCCGCAGGTATCCTTTCACTAAGTGCCCGGACAGTTACAAGGTATTTTACCACAGGAACTTTCAATTGTAAAGAAAAAATTACATTTCGGAGTAAAAAAATTAAATTATAGGAGAACGGCGAAGTAGAATCAAAAATTAAAGTTATTTTAACCAAAAAACGCAAATATAATTAGGGTAAAATGACAGTTTTGTATTTGCAGGCAGGAAAAAAAGCCTGTTTTAGTTGACAAACCTTACGCAAGAGGTCTACAATAACCCGTACAAGTGTGCAGACAAATTCTGCAAAAATTAAAAGGAGAGAGCAAATCATGAAGAAGTATCTGGCTCTGCTGATGGCTGCTATTATGGTTCTGTCTTGTCTGGCTGGTTGCGGTAACAAGGATACCAATACCAATACCAACACCAATACGAACACCAACACCAATAGCTCCACCAACACCAACACCAACACCACCGCTCCCGAGGTCGAAGGCCCCCACGTTGGTCCCGACGGCCGTGTTGCTCGTGAGGATCAGACCTATCGCAGCACCTATTCCTCTGAGCTGACCACCCTGAACTACCTGTCTACCGGTACTACCGCCAACCTGGTTGTCGGTGCTAACTGCATCGATCCCCTGGTTGAGAACGATCAGTACGGTAACATCGTCCCCTGCGGCGCCACCGAGTGGTCCATCGAGGACGAAGAGTACGTCAACTATGACGGCGAGACCGTTCTGGGTCAGAAGTGGACCTTCAAGATCCGCGAAGGCCAGAAGTGGTATGACTACCAGGGCAACGAGATGGGCGATGTGACCGCTCACGACTATGTTGCCGGTATCCGCTATGTTTCCAACGCTGTTTATGACTGCGACAACTCCTATCTGGTTGAGGGTTGGGTCCGCGGCGCTGAGGAAGCCTGGGCTTACACCTACGCTGAGAGCGTTGCTGTCCCCAAGGGCGAAGAA
>JAZNVK010000003.1:0-11035 GCA_045592805.1 Faecousia sp. | reverse complement strand
GGTAATACCGCCGCCCATGGGATAGCGATCCTTCTCCACGACCAGGTATGCACCGTCGGTAACATAGTTGGGAACCAGAGCAGCCAGGTCGCTGTACTTGATGCGGTAGTTCATCTTCAGATCGGCATCGAAGCTGACGCTGTGGCTGATCTTGAAGCTGCCTTCTGTCTCGACCTCCAGGCCGTTGAGTGCGGCAGCGGCGCTGTAAACCGCATTACGGGAGATGGTGGGATCGTTCATGGTCTTGATATTGACCAGGGAGAGAACTGCATCAGAAGCGGCGGAGCACTTCAGGATCACGCTGCCGTCGGCATTGACGCAGGAAGACAGATCGTAGTACAGCTCGGTTCTGGAGGCGACAGCAGCAGCATCGATCCACTGGCCGCCCACATAAGCCTGCAGGGTGGCGGTCTCGCCTACGGGCAGCTTCATGCTCAGGTGCAGGAGCTTACCGGTGCCAACGTTGAAGGCGATGCCATTGCCGTTGGTGAGATAGAGCTCATACTTGGGGCCTACGGCCTCGTAGTAGTTATTGGCATGCATGAGACCCATGGCCTCAATGTCCTTGGCGCTGATGGTGACTTCCTCAGTACCGTTATGATAGCAGTACTTGTTGTACCAGCCGCCCTCTTCGATCTCTGTCAGGACAACATAGATCTCATAGTCGGTGCCATCCACGTTGATCACGGCACGCTTGCCCTCTGCATCGACCAGGTAGTTGCTCTCGTCCAGCTTGTAGCTTTGGGTGGGAGTCAGGTAAACACCATCGGTGGCAGGAGCGCCGGTATCGATGGAAGAATCCTGGTCGTCTGCGCCGGTGTAGGCAGCATCGGCGGCGATGTAGACCACGCCGGTGACCTTGCCCTCGGCATCGGCCCAGGCATCGGCAGACAGGAGCAGGTCACGGACACGGTAGAAGTTGGCGCCCAGTTCGCCTGCCTCACTGTAGAGGCTGTTGGCCAGGGTATCGGCGGGGCTGGCATCCAGAGGCTGATAGATGCGGATACCATCCAGGACGATGCTGTAGCTGCCCAGCTGGGCGGTGGGAACGGTACGGGTGGCGGGGGCAGTAGTCTCGTTGAGGCTCATTTCCATGGGAACACCGGCCTGGAGACCCAGAAGCTGACGGTAGTAGTCTTCGTTCTTGATTCCCTCGTTCTTGGTGGCGGGCAGGTTGTGATCGAAGGCCTTCTCGTAGACCACACGGAGCTTCACCGCATAGTCGCCGTAGGGCAGGTCTCTGCAGCCGAGGATGGGCAGCTGCTCATAGGTCTTGCCCTGGATGTAGGTATCCACCATGACATACTTCTTGATGTTCTCCGGAGAGACATCGTCGGTATAGATCTCTGCCAGGAGGAAGCCGGTATCCTGGCTGGACAGACCGTAGAGGTCGAAGCCGGTGCCGGTGAAGCTGAAGTAAGCAACAGCGGTGGGGTTGGCCTCGGTGACGGTAGCGACCTTGGCAGAATTGCCGGAATAGCTCTCGATGGTGGCATAGACGGAGTCGTAGCCGTAGAGCTTATTGGCCGTGCTCTGATCGCGGGTGTCGGCGGTGCCTTCGTCAGACCAGGTGGTCAGATCCTTGCCGTTGAGATCCACACCGGTGGTTGCATAGTTCAGGAAGGACTCCTCATAGTGGACGGAGTTGGCGGGAACTACGGTGACCGTGGGCTCATAGGTAGCCGTGCGGACACTGTAGGTATTTTCGGTGATCACCACGGTGTAGGTGAAGATATCCAGGCCGCCGAACATTGTAGTTGCGGGGGTGAAGGTGAAGGCGCCGTTATGGAAGTTGGCTGCGCCGTAAGTGCCATTGGCAGCGGGATAGGTGACATCTACCACATCAGCCAGGGTCACGCCGTCATCCACGGTATAGGCGGTGAGGTCGGCATGTACCTGCAGGGCCTCGGTGGTATAGCCATAGTCCACCACCAGGACTGCATTGTCCACTACCAGGATGGTGACCTTGGTGGGAGGCGTGGAAACGCTGGTGGAGTTGCCGTTGGAATCGGTGGCGGTGACGGTATTGACATACCAGAACTGCTCAACGCCACTTTCTGCGGCGGTGTAGGTCAGGACACCGGTGTCCTCATCAACGGAGACATTGGTCAGGATGCCGATGGTGGAGGAAGTCAGCTCGTTGCCATTGGCATCGGTGAGGACGACGCTGTTTTCCGTGGTGTAGTCGCCGGATTCGAATTGATCGTTGGCCAGGAGATCGACGCTGACACTGTCGCCTACGCCTGCCATAGCCACGTCCACATCACTGACGTTCTCAGCGGAGACGGTGAGAACGTCCACACGGGTGGCTCTGGAGTAGACGATGGTGACGGTACCATCGGGTGCGGTGACCTCAGCGGAGACCACATAGTAGAAGGTGCTGTTGCCACCCACCTCAGTTACGAAGCTGACGGTGTTACTGGCGGGGTCAACCACTGCGTCGAAGGCACCAACCTGAGCGCCCTGATAGGTGGTGGGAGTGCCGTTGGCATCGGTGAGGGTGACGGTGAGGTTACCCACGATGTAGCCACCGGCGGTGAGCTCTTCGAAGAGGTCGTTCTTCATAACGTCCAGGGTAACTGCAACGTTGGTATCGGCGGTGTAGCCGTCATTGACCGTCCAGGGGATCACATCTACAACAGGCATGGGGAAGAAGGACTCATAGGTCTCATTGTCATCGACGCCTTCGTAGATATACTTGGCCTTCACGTTGGTATAAACTGCACCGTAGCCATCGCCCTGATACTCGATCTCATAGGTGAAGGACTCGCCGTCAGCATCCGCAATGACATTAGGCTTGACAATGGTGGTGGTGCCGTCGTCATTGACGGTAACGGTCCAGCCATCAGCCTCCAGCTCGGCCTTGCTGTCATCGGTCAGCTTAAAGCCTGCAGGGATGGTATCCTCAATGGTACCCTGTACCTTCTTACCCGGAGTGATGGATACTGCGATCGAATCGAAAGCATCCTTCAGCTCCTCATCTACGTTACCTTCAACGGAAACATAGGAGTCTGCGTAGGGATCCGTATCGACCCATTTTGTGGAATCGTTCAGATAGGCGCCTGCGTTGCCATAGGTATAAACCGGGAGCGAATTCGCAGTAGGAATATCCGGATGTATATAGCGAAGTTCACCGTTGTAGATAAAAAACGTGTGAGTAACATCCTGTTGGGTGGCGGCGGATGCGCGACTGACCCACTGCTTTGTCTGATTGTTCAGATTTCCTGCGGGATCATAGGTTCTGGCGCAGAGCAGATTGTTGATCAGCTCCGGGTACTCGATCTGCTGATCCTCGTCGACGCCCTCGTTAAAGAGACCGATGTTGTGGATAGCAAAGCGATCACCAAATCTATCCTCCAGGAAGCCACGCACCTGCTGTGCCAATTTGAGGGCATCGTAATACTCCAGGGCAGAGGTGTCCGCGCCGCCTTCATAAACAATTTTGTAGGTACCAGCCTGTGCCGTAACTGTGTATTCGTTATCATAACCACAATAGTATTTGCCTGCTGAAGTGATTTCTATTTCACCCAACAGACTATTAAAATCTGTGGTAGAGGAGCTAGAGCTGGTATAGGTAGCGGTGGGCATACCGTCGGTGAAGAAAACGATAACTAGATTTCTCCCGTTGGTTCCGTCAAACAGGTTGCACATGGTATTGGTCATAAGCCATGCACCGACCATGTTGGTTGCACCGGCATTCTCACCGGTTTCCTGATTGGCAATCGCTGCATCGGATGCAGCCTGAGCAGCAGCCTTGGTGCTCATGAAGCAGTTTTCATAGGTCAGGGAATAATCGCTGGGGGTCTGGGAGCCATTGTAAGCAACGAAGGAAGAACCGTTCCAGGCAAATGCCTCCGTTTCGAACTTGACAACGCCTACACGGTTGCCGGGCACGGAGAATACCGTATCATAGAATTTGTCGAGGGCTGCCAGAGTGTACTCAGAGTTGGTCTTACCGGCAAGAGAAACTTCGGCAGAGAAGAATGCATAGATAAAGAAATCCTCATAGCTCGACTTTGCCAGAGTGAAGGTAATGGCACTGGTGGGAATCGATGAGGTAGTGTCAACCGTAGTAAACTGGCCGTTCTCATTGAGATAATTGTTCATGCCATAGTTGGTGGTGTCGGCATCCAGAATGGCAACAAGGTCGCCGCTTACCAGCTGATCTTCACTTGTAACTTTCTTCCAGGGATATTCACTGTCAGTTTCGTCGTATCTCCACAGCGTTACACCAACCAGACTATTGTCATAGGTATATGCGCCAAAGACATTATTGGTGGCATCAAAGCCCAGAGTGTCATGGGTATATGCGCCCACGGTTCTCACTGTGGCCACACCATTGGTGAAATTGATGGTCCAAATAGAATCGTTGTCCAATTTCTCCACAATGGACAGGCTGTCAGCGGTGCTGGAGCAGGCGCTCAGGTAGCCGGAAGTAGTAGAACCTGCATCTCTACTGTGCATAGAGTTGGAGTTATCCAGAACCAGGATCACATCGGTATTGCCCTCGATTATATCGGCGCCCGTGGAGAAGGACTGGGCATTGAGGGTGATCTCGAAGGTCTGCTGCACGTTACCGTGGGTATCCATGCCATTACTGTCGGTAAAGTTTTCAAGGTTCAGACCACCGTTCTTATCGTTGACCGTGGTATTCTTATTGGTGGTCTCGATCGCAGTCTTATTCAGCGTAACCTCAGTGGTGGTGAAGTATGCACGGATCACATCGCCGTCCTGCACCAGAATGGTAGACAGCAGGTCATAATAGGTCGAAACAACTGCATCCTCACGCTCTACCTGGGAGAGGCTGAAGGACAGATCTTCGTAGCTATAGGTAGTCTCAATGTTGGTAACGGGATTTACCACCGTAGCATCATCCAGGGTACTGAGATCCAGGACATAGGAGTTGGCAACCGTGGCTTCGAGGCTATCCTTCTGCTCACCGTTGACATAGAAGTAGACGGTGATATTGTTGGTGGCGGGAATGAGCTCATAGCTGGCCTCAACATGGATGTCGGTGCCTTCCTCTACGGTGCAGGTGTAGGTGCCATCCTCGTTCACTTCCACAGCCGTGCCGTTGACGGTGACGGATGCCAGCTGGTAGCCGAAGGCGGGGGTGAAGGTGAAGGTCAGCTCACTGTCGATGGTCTGGTAAGTACCGGAGGCCACGGCAGAGGCGGTGGAGTTGTTATTGGCATAGATGGAGCCGGTGCCGGTGTCGGAGGTCACGGTATAGGTAACCAGCTGGCTGACCTTATCTGCACGGTAGAGAACGGGAGCGTTCTCTGCCAGCTTCAGGGAGCTGTCGGCCAGATTATAGGCACGGAACTGCAGATTTGCCTCGGTAGAGTTGAACAGCAGGGTTCTGCCGGTGTCTACGTTGACGATCTCATAAGCGCCGTCAGACAGATATGTGATGTCCCAGAGAACACCGGAGTCGCTGAGATTGTTGGTGGCGTTCAGGTTATTGCCGCTGATGGCCTTCAGGTAGTAGCCCTCAGCGCCGACCAGGCCGATGGTGTAGTGATCGCCGGAGGTCTGGATGTTCACCAGATGGTTCTTATTGACAGCGGTCATCAGGTAGGGATCTTCCGTATTCAGGAACACACCCACGCTGGACAGCTGGAGGGCGGAGGACTTTCTGCCCACGGCTGCATTACTGTCGTCCACAACGGTAAAGGTATCGGCATAGAGCAGATAGGTGGTATCCACGCTGTGGGCATTGGTGGTATAGGTCTCGGGGGTTCTCAGACCGGTCATCACATAGATGCCCGGGGTGATGGCTGCACCGGTGGCACTCTCGGTGGCCTGAACTGCGGTGTAGCCGCCGTCAGCCAGACGGGGCAGGAAGGTAATACGGAAATAGTTATCGGTGGTTTTAGCGCTGGCGGTAAAGGTGTAGGTAAAGTAGCCATTGGCGCTGTCGTAGGGGTAGGCAGGGGGCTCCAAACGATTGCTGCCTCTCTCAATACAGGCAAGACGCTGAGTGGCATCGGGCTGCAGCACCAGGGTAATGGTGCCGTTGGTGGGAACGTCTGCACGGTAGACCTGAGCCTTTTCGGTGGCCTCGGTGCCCAGAGCATTGTTATCGTCATCTCTCAGGGCATACTGATTGCCCTCGCTGTCCACAAACCAGGCCTTGCCGATACCGGTGATGATCTTGATGGTGGCCACGGTGGTAACAGTGGTATCGCCGCCTTCTTCACCGCCGGACTCGCCGCCGCCGGTTCCGCCGCTGCCATCGCCTACAGGAGTAGCACCGGACTTATAGAAACGGATCAGGGTTGCGATTCCGGCCGGACTTGTTTCATGATCTCTATCGGTATACATACGGTAGCCGAAGCCACTGCTCTGGTTACAGGCAAGCACATTGGTACTGCTGGCGGTGGGATGTACCTCAAAGGTAGCGCCGGTGGAATCCACGGCGGAGGCATAGAGTACAGTAGCCGTTTCCGTAACCGTCACAGAGCCGCTGCCGGTTCCGGCGCCCAGGGTGAGATACTGACCGGTTCTCTTATTCTTCAGGGTGAATCCGCCGTCAGACTGGAGCTCCAGCGTCCAGACAATAGACAGGTCTTCCGTGGTGATGATGCCATCAGCAGGGGTCGTGGTGGCATATTTCAGCCAGCCACCATCGACGGTAGCATTCATGGCCTGGATATTATTGTCTGCACCGGCGGTGCCATTCAGGGCGCCGATCACATAGTCGCCGTTGCTCAGGGTATTGGTCAGGCCGAAGGAAGTGCTCTCCAGCTCGCCGCTGCCGGGATTGTAGTTGGGATCGGTAGCGCCGCAGACGGAGCAAGTGCCGTCTACATAGTTATGGGCGATGACAGGGATGGTGGTTGTGCTAAGGGTCTGGCCGCAATCTTCACAGGTCACAGTGGTAGAGCCGGGAGTGGTGCAGGTGGCATCAACCGTAGTGGTCGTGGTGTTGGTATGGCTGCAGGAGGAGGTTCCGCTTACGGGGATCAGGGCAAGATTTTTGACCTGAGTGCCTTCATAGAATGCGAAGTAGTTATTGCCAGTAGTATTGTTCAGCGCAAGAATCCTGCTGCTGTTATCCACCAGAGCAATGTTTACCAGACCCGCAGTAGCGGAAGCGGTGATGTTGACATAGGCAGGATCGTCAACCAGGGCGCCGGAGTTACCGGAGGTCCAGGAGACATACTTGCCATTGGCATCGGTAATGGTGTAAGTGCCATCCTGCGCCTTAGTGATGACGAAGGTATAAGCGGAGTTGGCTGAAGTAATGGAAGAAGGCAGGGTGGTCAGACCGGAGTCCACTGCCTGGAAGCGCTTGGTGTCAGCAGTGCCGAGGTCGTTACTCATATAGAAATAGTTGCCGCTGCTGCGGATGGCAGCAATATAGTAGCGGCCGGAATAGTCGCCGGTGCCGGCAGAGGGATCGGCTGCGCCGGAACTCTGCTTGACATAGAAAGCAAGTGTCTGATTGGCGATATTGGTTGTGGTGCTGTCATAGCATCGCCAGTCAGGGTTAGTGGTATAAACGCCAACATAGCGGCCGGTAGCAGTATTCTTCAGATACCCCGATGTATCCAAGGTAAACACCTTATTGGCATTGGTACCGACTCGAACGCCGTTATTCGTGGAAGTGCAGTACAGCCATTTCGCAGTATCACCATTGGGATAGAAAGTCAGATCGCTGCCGGACTTACTGACGTTCCAGAGCAGATCGGATGCGATGGTACCGCTCAGAGAAGTTCCGCTGACCGTTACAACAGTCGCAGTAGGAGCAGCCGAAGATCCTTTTGCATGGGACAAGGCATAGGTCGTGCCGTCAGATGCTGTCATGGTGATCACGACCACATCCGATGCACCGATATTCGCCAGATCAGTCTTGACATAGGAATCTGCTGCGCTTGCGCCGAAGGTGATGGCGGGTACCAGGGACAGCACCATGCACAGTACCAGTAAAATAGAGGTAAAACGCTTCATCATTTTCATCGTTGCACGCCTCCCTTCTTAAGATCCGAAGACATTGTTCATACCTGCGTGCAGGCAGAAAATGTCACTGCCGAGGAAGCCCTCATAGGACTCCTCACTCATCATGCAGGATGCCCAATCTCCCGCGAAAATGGGGATGCCCACATTGGGCGGGGTGTAGCTGCAGCTCTCGGACAGGCTGGGGTTTTTATTCTCAACCGCGCAGGACGCGATCCATTCCTCAGCACAGAACTGCTCTTTGATTAAGATCGGCTTTTGGTACTCTTTTTTCACGACATATCTCCTTTCCCGAAAAACGGTACATTATATATATGTATATCAATCCTCGCCATCTATGGCGGCAAGGGCTGTTTCCAGGGTTTCCACAGCGGTGACATCCGGCAGACATGCCAGATGCAGCACGGGGACGGCCTCACAAAGCTGACGGGCAAGTCCCATAAGATGATCCATATCCTCACGGAACTCCGGCAGCAGGTAGGTTCCCCGCAGCAGCGCACGCAGCGCCTGCATTCCCTTCAGGCTGCCGACACGGTTCTCCTGTGCCTGACTAAGGCAGACTACGGCACGGAGAGGCGCTGAAATATTCTCACATTCCGGGGACGATCCGGAATGTACCATTCCATGGGCATAGGCGCGACCGTTTTCTATGGACAGAATGACTCGGTCGCCGTTGACAACGGTGCTGCCACGGTGCGCACTCCAAAGCTCTGCCTGGGTGCTTTTCCCGGTGCCGCTGGGGGCTGTAAAAACAATGGCACCGCGGTCTGTCAGGATATAGGAACCATGGAGCAGCAAGCTGCCATGCCGCAGCAGAGCACGGGGCAGACCGTAGAGCACAAATAGATGCTCCAGGCGACTTCCCCAGGGCAAAAGCTCCTGCCGCAGGGTGATATCCCAGGTATCGGGACGTTTCTCCAGGACAGAGGCATAGGCACGGTGATCGCTGCGGTAGTAAATCCGCAGGGGGCGACCGTTGCGGTGACAGCACTTGACCCGCTCATCACGGTATTCGGCTGCCTCGGTACACTCCGGTTCGCCGGGCGCATAGGACAGGCGGTAGCAATGATCCGGACGGTCAAACTGTGCTGAAAAACGCTGCCAGCGCTCCTCTGCCTCCAGGACAAAGGGGGCAGAAATGCGGAACTTTACGCCACCGATTCTGAAATCATGTTCCCTCATGATTTTTCTCCGAAAAGTATAATAATTGCTTAATATTTTACCATTATATTACACTATTTGTCAACCGTTTCCACATTATTTTCCGAATTCTACTGTTCATTTTTGATTTCCGCGGTTTGATGAAAGACTTTCAGCAAAGTATGCCCGTTCAGGACTCCTCTTTCAGAATTCCATTATCCCGTAACTCTGCAAGAAATGTGCAGGCATCCTGAATAATCTCCTCCTCCGGGGCATCGTACTCCCGGCAAAGAGCTTGAAACAGCGGCTGCTCTTCTGTCACACCATCACGGAGCAGCTCTAAAATTCTGGCACCCACGGGGTTAACCGCCATGATCCCCTGAAAGTCTCCCGTCAGGGGCAGAAGCACCGTAATCCCGGCCATTTCCCGTATGACAAAGTTCTCATTCAGTCTCACAGTGTACACTCCCCGACTATACTTTTGTTTTTCAGTATATCCCTCCAAACAAAAAAAGTCAAGAAAATCCAACATTATTTCTTGTCCTTTCAAAAATTCCGTGGTAATATATAAAAAACCTTGGAAAAACGGTGATTTTTATGGTAGGAATTATGCAAGCGCTGCTGGATCGATCTGCACAACTGAGACTCCCGGCTTCCGGCACCTTTGAACTGACCGCACGCTGCAATCTGGATTGCAAAATGTGCTATATTCACAAGAAAGCCAACGATCGGCTGGCACTGGCCGCAGAGCGTCCCACCGCCTTCTGGCTGAATCTGGTGGAACAGCTGAAGAACGCAGGAACCCTGACGCTGCTTCTCACCGGCGGTGAGCCTCTGCTGCGGACAGATTTTAAGGAAATTTACCTTGCTGCCAAACAGGCGGGCTTTGTTGTCATTATTAACAGCAACGGCTCTCTGCTCAATGATGACCTCATTGACTTTTTTGCCCGGAACCCACCTGCACGCATGAATATTTCTCTGTACGGCGCATCCCGTGAGACCTACGAGGCCCTGTGCGGCCGCGGGGAGGTCTATGATCTGGTCACAGAGAATATCCGAAAGCTGAAGCATAGAAACATCAATGTAATCCTGCACTATACCGTCACACCCTATAACCGGCAGGATGCTGCCGGGATCTATGGCTTTGCCAAAGAGCTGGGAATTCGGGTTAAGAATGCAACATACATGTTCCCTCCCCTGCGAAGCTGTGAAAAAGACTGTCCACAGGCCGCCCGTTTGTCCCCGGAGGAGGCTGCCGAAGCCACCGTGGCTTGTATGCGCTACGGTCTCAAGGAGGAGGATTTTTGTCAGCAGGCAGAACGCTACGCCCAAGGCGCGAAGCTGCTCACAGAGGAAGAACCGGAAGAACTCCGTTCTCCCAAGGAACGGCTGTTCTGCCGTGCCGGAAGCAGCTCCTACTGGATCACCTACGACGGCAGGCTGCTCCCCTGTGGGCTGCTCCCTGTACCCTCCTTTTCACTGGAGGAACATTCCTTCCGGGATGCCTGGGAGCGGTTGAAGGCGGAGACCCTGAAAATCAATCTGCCGGATAAATGTGTGAGCTGTAGTCTGCGCAGCTACTGCGAGGTCTGCGCCGCCAACTGCTACGGCGAAAACGGAAACTACAAGGAGCCGCCGGAGTACATCTGCCGCAAAACCAAGGCCACCGTGGAGCAGATGAAACAGGAATTTTCCGCTCTGCGTGGAAACAGCTAAGAACCAAGAACAATGTACCCAGCACGGATTTGGAATCTATATTCCGTCAAACAGAAATTTGTCGAACAGTTTTATCTGCGAAGCAGATCCCTTCCCCCGGGGGAAGGTGGGTCGCCAAAGGCGACTCGGAAGAGGAACGGCGATATCTGAAAGTTTGATTTGAAGTCTAAACAGAGGCGAAAAACCAACATTTCCGCCCGCATTCCTCTTCAGTCAG
>JAZNVK010000002.1:0-3582 GCA_045592805.1 Faecousia sp. | reverse complement strand
GCCGTAAGGCTGACTGAGAGGGGATTTAGGTATTGATGAAATTCGGTAAGCTTTGTAGGGACATCCCTTAGTTAATTCTGCTGATAGTATTTGAAATTTCTTCTTTTTGCGTTTATAATAGATAAGGATTTCATGTTGATTACGGAGGCACAAAATGATCGTATATTCCACAAAAGAGACCATAAAGCAGTTTGATATAAAAATGTCCCAGTCCTTACCCTATCCAAAGAACGAGGCGGCACAGGCTATTATTGACCGCGAGGGCGGTGACGAGCTTTTAAAATGGAGTGCAAAGTATTTTGAGTTTGACGGCAAAAAGTGTATGCAGATCATGAACATGGCAAGTATGTTCACGTTGTTTCTCATGGATGTGGGCAGGGTCGAGCTGCATTATATCGGTAATATGATGGCAAATTATATACACGATGTATATGAAAATGATACAGAAATGCTGAGTGCCGTCGAGAAAATGTTTGAAAAGACAGGCGGCATCTGCCATACTGCTCTCAACGATACAAATGTCCTTATGATGATGACACAGATCCAGCTTAAGTTTGCCCTTAACGGCCGCCGTTTTTATGACTACGTTGAGAACGGTGTTCTTAAAACTGCTGAAATTAACAAGACCTTCAACCGCCAGTGGCCTGTAAGAGTTTCCGTTGACGGTGCGGACGAGGAATTTGTTCCTGCCGATAAGTTCAGGGAACTGATGGTTGGGAGGTTTGGTGAGTAAAATATTAAATGGCTTAAAGCACGAGCTTTAAGCCATTGGTTTTTTTAGTGAAGAATGAAGAGTGAATAGTGAAAAGTGAATAGTACAAAAAGAAAAGACAATTTCCAAGGAAATTGTCTTTTCTTTTTGGAGCGGGCGACGAGGCTCGAACTCGCTACCTCCACCTTGGCAAGGTGGCGCTCTACCGGATGAGCTACACCCGCATTTGCAGGAATTATTATACCTGTGCTTCCTGCATTTGTCAAGACTTTTTTTGAAAAAATCCGAAATATTTTATGTAGAGGGCTCGCTGCTCTCACTGCTCTCTGTGGTTGGCTGGGTTTCTGCTTCGGTTTCACTGGGGGCGGTGTTCTCCGTAGGGACATCTGTAGGCGGCTCGGTGCTGTTCTCCGTGGGCGGCTCGTCAACCTCCGGTGCCTCTACAGCGGCCGGGTATGCCTCCTGATCCCATCCATAGCCCTCCTGCAGCAGCTCCTGCGTACTCAGCAGGATCAATTCTGTCTGCTCCAGCTCCATACCACGGAAGAGATCGATGTGATAATACTGCTCCTCCAGCCGCAGCAGGTTCCAGTAATGCTCCGTTTCACCCCGCATTCCGCTGACAATATGGCACTCCATACCGGCGGCCACGCACTGGGCATAGAACACGGCGGCGAAGGAGAAGCTGTGGGCTTTACCACGGCAGAGCAGCTCGTAGGCGGGCATCTGGGGGAAGCTGTCGCTGGGGGTGTAGGAGAAACGGGTACTGAGGAAGCGGCACAGCAGCTCCGCACGCTGGGTCTCGGTTTTGCCGGAGCGTACGTAGGAGGAGGCGGAGGTCATAATGGTCTGTACCTCGCCCTGGATCAGGCGCAGCTCCTCCTTGGAAACGGGATAGCCGAAATGCAGCTCCAAAATACGGGACTGACCCTCCTTGGGATAGACCTGGGCGGAAATGGTGGGGAGCACCGGCATGGTCGAGGGGTTGTCCAGACAGTAGCGGTAGATATATTCCTCAAAATCCGCCTCCTGATAGTTGCGGATTCGCAGCGTCAGTGCTACGTCGAAGTTGTTCAGGGAGCGGAGGATTTTTTCATAGGCGCTGCTGTTACCGCTGACCGTAACGATGGCGTCGATTTCCGCTGCACTGCGGCGGAACACAATACTCATGGCGACCTCGCCCTCCTGTGCGCTGCCACTGAGCTCTGCGTTGATATAGTCCACGGCATAGGCGCCGATGGGATCCTCCTGGGTGGCATAACGGATGGTCTCGTCCAGGTCGGCGGCGATGTCGCCGTCGTAGTCTTTCACATAGACCAGCCCCTGTTCCGTCCAGTCGCGGATAAAGGACAGCACTGCACCGCGGAGCTCCGTGCGGTCGGAGACCGTGGGGGGCGTGTTGGTGATCTCCTCCTGAGAGGAGGGGATGGGAACTTCAATATGGGGACTGACGGAGAGATGCTCCGACTTCAGCAGGCTGTCGCAGGCGGTAAGCCCCAGCAGCAGAGCCAGCAAAAGAGGGATCAAACGGCGCATGGGCTTACCTCCTTTCAAAAATTACAGTTCAAAGCGGTCGTAGCGTTTAAATCCGTCGCCCAGAACCTGACGGGCATCCTGCAGAATGATGAAAGCCTTGGGGTCGATCTCCATAACGATCTCCTTCAGCTGTGCCAGCTGCTTCTGCCGCACGGCAGACAGGACAATATACTTGTCCTCCCGGCGGTAGAAGCCCTGACCACGGAGCAGGGTAGAGCCACGATCCAGCTTGGTATCGATGGCATAGGAGATCTTCTCGTACTCGTCGGAGATGATCAGGGCTACCTTGGCAAAGTCCATGCCGTAGACCACCTTGTCCAGCACTACGCTGGAGAGGTACAGGGTCAGGGCGCTGTAGAGGGTGTTGCTCAGCTGCTTGTAGACGATGCCCGTGGCAACGGCGGTGCAGAGGTCGAAGACCAGAATGATCTTGCCGATGGGGAAGTTGCGGAATTTCAGCTTCAGCAGACGGGCCACGATGTCGATACCGCCGGTGGAGGCGCCTGCCAGGAACACGATGCCCAGACCGGCACCGATCATCACGCCGCCCAGGATCACAGCCATGAGAGGCTCTACCTCCGGCACGGGGATATAGGAGAACAGGTCGAAGAAGACAGAATTGCAGATCATGCCGAAGAGGGAGGTAAAGAAGAAGTATTTGCCGATCTTCTTATATCCGCCGAAGAACAGGGGCAGGTTGATTACGGCGCTGAGGATACCCACAGAGAGCCAGGGCAGTTCCTTCCCGGCGGCATTTTCCGCGCCGTAGTTGATGAGCATGGCGATGCCGCTGATACCGCCGCAGTTGAAGCCCGCCGGCTCTAAAAACAGGTCAAAACCCAGGGCGAACACGGCGCAGCCGAAGAGGATCATCAGAATATTGCGCAATAATTCTTTCTTCGTTGTTTTCATAGGATCACAGCTCCATTACGATCTGTTTTTCCTCCGCATCCTCTTCCTTCAGAAGAGCGCCTGCGGCGGGCAGGGAACGGGTGCGGTAACGGGAGGCATTGACAATGCTGCTGCCCGATAAAAGAACGGCCTTGTGTACCAGCGCCTTGCGCTTCAGGCTCATAACGGCTACACCTTGGGTGCTGCGGGTGGATTTGGGTGCCAGCTGGGCGGTGGTGAAGATCAGGGCTCTGCCGTCGGTGGCATAGATGACGATCTGCTGATCCTCCTTCAGCAGGAACACCGCCTTCAGGGGACTCTTGTCGGAGTAGGCGCCGGTGAGCTTGCGGCGGTTGGACTTGGTCTGGTAGGCGCTGAGCTCCACCTTTGCCACCTTGCCGTTTTCAATGACGCAAATAACGTTTCCGCTGTAATCTCCCGGG
>JAZNVK010000001.1:0-1585 GCA_045592805.1 Faecousia sp. | reverse complement strand
GATTTTCTGGACCAGTTGCGGATGGAGAAGCCCTTTGTGAAGATCGGCATGGAACTCTTTTACGGCGAAGGCCCCGACATCGTCCGGGCCATCAAAGACCGTGGCCACAAGATCTTTCTGGATCTGAAGCTCCACGACATTCCCAACACCGTGAAGAAGGCCATGAGCGTTCTGCGGGAGCCGGACGTTGACATGACCAACCTCCACGCCGCCGGCACCAAGGCCATGATGGAGGCCGCTCTGGAGGGCCTGACCCGGGAAGACGGCACCCGTCCTCTGCTCATCGCCGTGACCCAGCTGACCTCCACCAGTCAGGAGCGCATGGAACAGGATCTGCTCATTGAAAAGCCCATGGACCAGGTGGTCATGCACTATGCCAAGTGCGCCGCCGAGGCAGGTCTGGCCGGTGTGGTCTGCTCCCCTCTGGAGGCCGGCAAGGTTCATGAAACCTGCGGCAAGGACTTTGTTACCGTCACCCCCGGCGTCCGCTTCGCTGACGGCGATGTGGGCGATCAGAAGCGGGTCATGACCCCCGCTCAGGCAAAGGAGATCGGCTCCGACTACATCGTGGTGGGCAGACCCATCACCGCCGCTGCCGACCCCGTAGCCGCCTATGAGCGCTGCGTAGCAGAATTTTGTGATTAAGCTATGAAAACCGATAAAGCACTGCCGTGGTCGCTGCGTCTGTTGAACGGGGCGTATCTGCTGTGTACACTGTTCGGCGTACTCTTTTATTCGATGCTGCCGATCGGACTGAACCAGTTTGGCGCACGATCCTATGTATACCTGTTTTGGTTTGCGTGGTTGAATGAGGAAATATCCAGAAATACCGGGTATCTGCTGCTGGGACTTGCTGCGATTCTTCTGCTGTTTGCGCTGGGAATTGGGGTATATGCGCTGATCAAAAAGCAATACGGTCTGCAATTGATAGCGGCGGTTTTGGATATTGTTCTGACTCTGGTGCTGCTTGTCTGGCGTGGTATGGGAATTGATGGCGCACTGTATTTCAATGTGCTTTACTGCGCATTCCTGGCGTATGGTATGTTTCTGACTTCTGCTGAGAAAAGCTGATTTTATTTTGCAAGGAGATAGAGAATTATGGAAAGCTACAAGAGAGAATTTATCCAGTTCCTGCAGGGTGCAGGCGTTCTGAAATTTGGTGATTTTACTGCCAAGTCCGGCAGAAAGATCCCCTATTTTATCAATGCCGGTATGATCAAGACCGGCGACCAGATCACCAAGATGGGCGAGTTCTACGCCAAGGCTTATTTTGACAAGCTGGGCAAGAAGCAGGCCGTCCTTTACGGCCCTGCATACAAGGGTATTTCCCTGTCCATTTCCGCTGCCGTTGCCCTTTCTAAGAATGGGCTGAATGTTCCCTTCTTCTTCAACCGCAAGGAAGTCAAGGATCATGGCGAGGGCGGTGTATTCGTGGGCTATGTGCCCCAGGCAGGTGAGGAGATCGTCATCATCGAAGATGTCATCACCGCCGGCACTGCCATCCGTGAGAGTATGGAGATCCTGAAGCATCTGGAAGGTACCAAGGTTATTGCAACCTTTATCATGGTGGACCGCAAGGAAAAGG